>JBCBZF010000902.1:0-3005 GCA_039815525.1 Bacteroidota bacterium
AAACAGAAAACGTACGGATCCGCTATGGAGAAGGCAAAAAGATAAAATTGGTTGCATAAGCCTTATTCGTAGATCACATACTTCTCGGCGGAACGCGCTTGTTGGACCAGATTGTCTTGCATTTGTTCAATGGTTGAATTTCGTCGCTGATTGAGGATAATGTTTCGAATTTTTTCGCGACAAATCCGCAAAGGCAATAAATCTCCTTCTTCGATGATGTTGATCAGTCGGTAGTAATTGTAATATCCTACTTCCTCAACAGTTGCCTGATAAGGATAGACCAAAGATTTGGATACCCGTCGGGGGTTGCCATAGTAAAAGCCAGTGGTAATCCGTTCCAGTTCAACATCATCTACATAAGAACTGTCCAGGCGATACTCAACGGCATTTTCTTTGGCCCAATCAAGTAACTCCTGTTGTTTATTCTGGTCATTGCTCCGCATCAAAGAACCTACCTTTGCGTTGGCATTGGCTTCTGTTCGTACATAAAAGTACTGATAATACGTGTTCTGACTGACGAACTTTTCAGGATATCGCTGGTAATAATTGCGAATGTCAGACTCAGAAACCACAAATGTTTCCGGCCTTTCCTCGACCAGCCAGCGGGCAAACTCCTGATTGATCAGTTCGGCTTCGTAATCCCGTACTTTAAAGCTGACCCGGTCTGCCAGGTCTGGAATTTCGAGACGGGCCCGTTCGGCGATGGCCTGATGGCGTACCCATTCCTGAATATACTGTTTGGCAAATCGTACACTGTCTTCCGATGAGAGGCCGGAAGGGGTGAAATGATCTACTTCTTCGCGGGAGAGATACTCCTGGCGATAGCGGGCAATGATGTCATTTTTAGTGGGTTGCTGGGGAGAACCACATCCGGTTAAGATGAAGAAGCTACCCAGACCCAGCCAGAGCAGTTTATTTGAATAATGTCGCAAAAACTGATTCATCCGTTTTGACAGGGTATTTTCCGGCCAGTTCATCCAGCCATTGTTTTTCAAGATAGTCCTGATATTTGGTAATGGCCTCAGACTTGACCTTGTCCATAGGCGGAATGCCCGCCGGCAGGACCTTTTCACTGATCATGATCCGCCAGGTGCTGTTTTGCTGTGCAACAGGCGTCTGATAACCGCTCTCTGCGCTGAAGAGTTTGGCGTCTACCTCATCTTTTCCTTCTTCATAGGTCTGACGGATAACGCGCAGGCTTAGAGCTGAAGTCGCATTGAGCATAGAATCGATTTGTCCTTCATTCTTTCCGGCGGCCAAAAGGCTGACCACTGAATCTATGATGGCCTTATCAGAAGAACGGTATTCAACCACTTCAACCATGGTGTTTTTCCGAAAATCTTCTTCATTGGCTGCAAAAAAGGTCTGCAAACCGCTGGTGTCTTCCACTGCTTTTTTCCAGACTTTTTGTTCCATCAGGGTGAACAGCAAAATGCCATCCCGATATTCTTGCAGAAGATTGCGGTATTCAGGGTTTTTCTGAGGAAGTTGATCTTCTTCGTATTGCAACAATTCCTTTTCTACATAAGCCTGATTGATAGACGCGACTGCCGCTGCGGGTGTCATACCCGGGCGACGGGTTCGGTTTTTCATATAGTCATCGGCCAGGTCCTGAAGGGTCCGACGTACTTTTCCACCATCAAGGCTGAACAATTCCTGGCTAAGGATTGTCTGCTGGGCGCTGTCTGGCTTCCAGCCGCCACGTGGGAAACGATCATCGGCAGCGGCCTGAAAAGCTTCCAGGGCAGCATCATTGAAGCGGAAGTCACTTTCCTGTTTGATACGGGCGATGAGCGCCTTCCGGCTCAGTTGCGAACGGGTATCGCGCGAAATGCGTTGACGCAGACTTGGCCTCGCTTCTTCGAAGCTGAGACGCTTTTCGACATCGCTGATGGCCAGGATATGCCAGCCAAAGCGCGTTTTAAAGGGCTCAGAGAAGTCGCCTTCTCCCATCTGGTTTTTGAGATTCTCCATCTCTGGCAGCAAACGCCCGGTTCCCAGATCTCCCCCGCGCGAAGCGGAATTGGGGTCATCCGAAAACTCACGCGCGAGATCCGCAAATGCTTCGCCTTTCTGCAAACGGGCATGCAATTCCTTGATTTTGGCTTCTGCCTGCTCCTCTGTTTTGGCGGAGTAGCGATCCCCAATACGGACGATGATATGCGCAGCAGTCTTGGTGCCTTCACGTTTGATTTTGTCATTGACTTTGACGATGTGGTAGCCAAAGCGCGTGCGCACCGGCGCTGATACTTCGCTGACTGGCGTACTGAATGCGGCTGTTTCGAATGGATATACCATGTCAAAAGCCGTAAAATATCCCAATGAGCCTTTATTGGTCTTGGCAGAGGGATCTTGTGAATGCTGGACCGCCATTTCTTCGAAGCTCTTGCTGCCATTCATGATGCTGTCGCGGAGCAGTTGGATCTTGTTGTATGCCGCCAGGGTGTCAGCTGGGGAGGCATCTTCATTGGCCATCAGGAGGATATGATTGGCACTGACCAGATAGCCAGAGCGATCATAGGCTTCTTGTACCAATTGGTCTTCTACTTCCTTGGCTGAAAGGTAGGGTTGGACCAATTGTTTGCGGTAGCTTTCAAACTCCTGCTGAAAAGAAGGGGTAGTGTCCAGACCGACTGCCTCTGCTGCGAATACCTTGCGTTTGAATTTGACATACAGATCAAGGTATTCCTGAAGTTGCTCGGTGGTGTGGGTTACAGCTGCTTCCTGACCGCCATTGTTTTTGGCGTAGACCCGCTCAAACTCAGCTTTGCTGACGGTTTCCCCATTGTCAAATGTGAGCAGGGTAGGACTCTTGTCGAGCATGTCTGCAATCTTGTCCTTACCAGTGTCAACTGTGCTTTTGGTTTGCTTACAGCCAGAGAGGGCGATGAGCAGTAAGAGGACCAAAGAAAAATAGCGTATCATATAGATTTTCAAGCTTTTTGAGCCGCAAATTTAGCAATCAGGGGCCACAAAGGCTTGGAAACAGGTCAAGGGGAAGCAGA
>JBCBZF010000289.1:0-7078 GCA_039815525.1 Bacteroidota bacterium
TTTCGGAATGACAAAGGAACCACGCTGAATGTAGATGCAGATTATGGCTTGTACCGCATCAAAAGCAATTCTTTCCAGCCCAATGTTTTCTTCAATCCAGCAACGAATGATACCCTGGCTGAAAACATTTTCTCCATCATAACCCCCACCAACATAGATATTTACAGCTTGAAAGCGGATTATTCGCAAAATGCGTTCAAAGGGAAATTTTCAGCTGGATTCAAGCTGGCTTACATCCAAACGGACAATGACTTCAATTTCTCCAATGTCATTGATGGCGATCCGGTGCTGGACCTTGACCGCAGCAATCAGTTCATTTATAAAGAAAACATCAATGCGGCTTATGCGACCTATCAGCGCCAAATCAAAAAATGGAACTTTGAACTGGGTCTACGGGCAGAACAAACCCGGACCACAGGAGAATTGATCAGCGTGCAGAATACCGGGCTGGATACAGTGGATCGTGAATACCTCAACTTCTTCCCCAATGCCGGCCTGACTTATTCTCCCAATCGGAAGCATAGCTTTCGCATCAATTACAGTCGCCGAATTGATCGCCCACGTTACCAGGATCTGAATCCTTTTGTCAACCAATTGGATCAGCTGACCTTCCAGCAAGGCAATCCCTTCCTGTTACCACAGTATACGCACGCAGTGTCTTTGTCGCATACCTTCATGTATCGCTACACCACCAGTCTGTCTTACAGCCGTACCTCGGACTTTTTCACCCAGATCACCGATACACTGAACGCAAATGCGTCTTTCATCACCCAGGAGAACCTCTCAACCCGGGAAGTGATCAGTGGCAACATCAGTGCGCCCATCGGCATCACCAAATGGTGGAGTACCTACACCAACCTCAATGTGAGCCGGACCCGCAACATCGGAGACTTCAATCTACCGGGTGAAACAGGCAAAGATGTGGACGTGGCCCGAACGACCTTCAATGTCTATCAACAGCATACTTTTCAATTACCTAAGAACTTCTCCGTCGAACTCTCTGGTTTCTACAACTCGCCCTCCATTTGGGGTGCGAATTATCTGACCGAAGACTTCTGGGGCATCAACGCGGGTGCACAAGTGCGCATGCTGGACAACAAAGCGATTCTGAAGATGTCCGTTACCGATATTTTCTTCAGTATGCAGTGGGCCGGCCGTCAGGAATTTGGTGGACTCTTGTTCAATGCGCGTGGAGGCTGGGAGAGCCGTCAGTTTAAAGTGAATTTCACTTACAACTTTGGTAGCGACAAAGTCAAAGCCTCCCGCCGTCGCAAGACGGGTCTGTCGGATGAGACCAAGCGCGCCAGTGGCGGAGGCAGCGGCCCTGGAAATTAAGTAGAAACGGGGAACGAGCAGCGTGGAGCGAACTTGATCCCTGACCTAAAAAATAGACTCCTTTTACACAATGTGGTCAGCCCGTCCTGGGCTGGCCTTTTTTGTGAATCACATTTTTTCCTATCAGTGTGTGGAATTTCAGAAGCAAACTAATCTCTTAGTTAAAAAGAAAGAGAAGTGCTATCCGGCATATGCCCTCCTAGTATTTTTCTCTCTCATAAAACCAATACAAAAGAGATCACCACATGAAATCTATCCACACTTTTGCCCTGCTTTTCCTCTTGTTTGCACTCTTTAGCTGCCAAACCCAGACCCATTCAGATCGGGTATATGCACCAGGATCAGAAGCGAGTCTTATGAATGAAGTTGCTGATACACCGGCAGACGAGCAGAGGGGCACGCTTGTGATTGGTCGCAAACTGATCAAGGAAGGCAATCTGCGCTTTCGCACTGACGACTTGGAGAAAAGCCGCCAGACCATTTTTGCTGCTATCCAAATTCATGGTGGCTATGTCGCCTCTGACCAAAGCCATAAGTCGGGCAGCGAAATCAGCAATACCATCGTGATTCGGGTACCAGCGGCTCGTTTTGACTCTTTGCTGGCGGATGCAACCCAGGGTGTATCCTCTTTTGATAGCAAAAACCTCAATGTCCGGGACGTGACCGAAGAGTTCCTGGACATTTCTGCCCGCCTCACAACGAAAAAGGAATTGGAAAGCCGCTACCGGGTCCTGCTGCAACGCAGCAACAGTGTGAGCGAAATCCTGGAAGTAGAAAAACAGATTGGTGAACTGAGAGCCGAAATCGAATCCATTGAAGGCCGGCTGAACTATCTCCAAAACCGCATCAGTTTTTCGACCCTGACCATCAATGTATATGAGAAAAGCGCAACCGAAACCTCTTTTGGACATGAATTTGTAGAGGGATTTGGCAATGGCTGGGACAATCTGATCTGGTTTTTGGTGGGGCTGGTCAATGTGTGGCCGTTTATGTTGCTGGCAGTGATTGCGGTAGGGGTGTTTCGATATTATCGGAGAAAAGCATGAGACATTCCATTCTCGCCTGTTTCGTTCTGACATTTTGGTTCCCGTTATCCCTTGATTTATCAGCCCAAACGGCCTGCATTCGCGGTAAAATCCTGTTAGCAGAAAGCGAACGGCCCATTCAAGGTGCCTCAATCATCGTGAAGGATCCGATCCTCGGAGACTTTTCTGACCAGAATGGTCATTTCAGCTTTTGTGGACTTGAAAAGGGGAGAAGCTACCTGATGGAGATTCATTCGTTTGGGTATCCACTTAGAGAAAGAGAAGTTTTTATCGAAAATGATACCAACGAATTGAAGATTCTGATGCAGCTTCCGTGTGATGATCCACAAAAGAAAGCATTGGTTGATTGTCGAAGTGGCAAAGCGAAATTATTATTGGCAGGCGGAATCGTACCGATTGCCAATCGCCTCATTGATCGTCATTTTGAAGCGAAATTTGGGATTCTTTATCATGACTTTGGGTGTACGCCACCAGCGCTGGCATGCATGGAATTATACAATGCAGTGGTATTTGCCTGGCTCGATCGGTCTTATGGATATCATTGGCGCAAGCGGGTCCGAAAGGATGTGATTGGATTGAAGCAAAGCGGCAAATAATTGACTTGAAAAAAGCTAAATGATGAAAGAGGTTCGTGCTAAATGGAAAAAGGTCGAGGCGTTCGGCAACTCCTATCCGTTGATGATCACCCAACTGAGCATGAAGAACTTCCTTTGTTCCTGCCTACTCGTCCTGTTTCCAGCGCTAATCTTTGCCCAAAGACTGCATCGTCATCCAGAATCAGACGTCCCCGTCCATTGGCAGGAGATGATTCATTCGCAAAAAGAATGGGCACTGTATGGCTGGGGAAAAATCAACAATAAGACGATTGCCTTACATGAATGGACGGACATCAATTTGACCTGGACCATTGAAAAGGAGCAGTTGTTGATGAAGAATCATACTTTACACCCGGAACCGAAAAAAACGTACTATTTTGACTTCAGCATGCATTCTGGCGAAAAAGGACGAAATCTGATCGTGATCAGTCAGCCAGGGAACGATTCTATTCCGAGGATTGCAGGCATCAACGGCCAGGTCAGCTTTTATGAGCTTGTGTTTGTAAGTCGTGAGTGGATCATTCTACGTCCCAAAGCTTTTTGTCCTTGTTACGACTTGAAAAATCATACCTTTCTCATAGATGCCAATTGTGAAGACAATCCACAGGCATATCGTCGACCGAGGAAAAGCTTCAAAGAAGGCCTCAGATCATTGTTCTACAGACAGACGCTTCCGCCGCAACCAATTGTGTTACGCGCTGTTACACAACTCCCATGAAGACCACTGTTTCAGGCTTTCAATCATACAGGGCCGGGAACAATCCTAAAACTGCCCCCGGCTGTTGGCTACAAATTTTCGTACAAAAACAAACGAACTTTCTCTTCACAATCTTCGCAGGCAAAGAAAGCGCCATGATCTCCTCCTTCGATTGAGTTGAAACGATTGACAATTCCCGCTGCCTCCGCAATGGGATGAATCAAACAAGCCCCTTCTGTAAAATCACCACCGGGATTGTTGGCCGCCTGCGGATCTATGGTACAATAAACCTCTTTGTCTTTGGTCCCGTGGGCACTGTAGAGGATTGGCTCACCGGCTTGCACAAAATTGGCTTTGAACAAACCGCCAGACACATTGATGACGCCTTTGATGGCATCGCTGGCCCCGGGATTGCCGCTATTGCCGGAGATGCCATCATTTTCGGCCATGTATTCAGTAATTTCCGGCGGGAGAAGCGGAAGGTCTTTCTGATCAATATAGGCAGCATGAAGTGCCATGACGGCACCGGCTGAAAAGCCTCCGACAAATACCTGATTCGGATTGACCTTGTACTGCTCATCTTTGGTGAAAAAGCGGACTGCGGCTTTCATATCATGCACTGCCTGGATAACGGCAATTTTCAAATTCGGTTCCGCGGCATCCATGATGCGGTAGCTGATGGTTGCAGCAACATAGCCAGCGTGCGCAAATTCACGGGCCCAACGATCAAAATCCTCCCGCGCGCCATCTGTAAACCCACCACCATGCGCCAGGATAACCAATGGACGTGTATCTAAGCTGTCATTGGCAGGTTCGTAAATATTCATGCGCAAGTCAATCTGGCGCCCTCCCTGGCTGGTGTTCTGTCCGTAAACCACATCTGGGGTGGCAATGGTTTCGACAAAGACAAAATCACGATAGCGTGTGTCTCCCAGTATAATTGGACCAGTCGGTTCAACTTCATTGTCTTTCTCACAGCCTGATAAAAAGCCCATGATCAGGACAAAAAAGACGAATACTGGACGTTTTGATGATAAGAAACTCATGACGTTCATTGATTGATTTGGTAAACGAACGTCCAAACCTCCCTGTACCCCCCGTTTTGGTGAGAAAGATTTGTCAGTTTTGGAAGGATTGAGGAAAGAAGCTGCGAGACTGGAAGCCCACTTCCTTCTCAATGGCTGGCGCAGAAAAAATATTTTTCGGTCAGATCAGATCCTGATTGCTTAAGTCCTGGATTTTCTGGGATGTTTTCTGCGTATGAAGCAATCAAACATATCGTATCGCTGTACGCCGTGCTTATCCACAAGCGGATGGATCTTGCAAGATACTGGCCAAGATGTTGGGGTGTTTACTTCCCTTCTCTTTCCGACACTTATGGACAAAATCAATCCAAACATTGGTGGAATCACATCCATCTATCGACAAACATTCATGAAAAATTTAATCTTCTTCACCCTCAGCATTCTTTTTGGCTTGCAGATGCAGGCCCAACTCAACGTTCACCAGGTAAGTGAGCAGGAGACAGCCGCCAGTTTTGCGAAAGCACCGCAGAAATTCTTGAGCGACCTCAACCAGTTGCGCGGATTTGGTAGCTTTCTGAAAGTGGATCAGTCTCACCAGAACTATGATCGTCTGGTCAAATTCTCTCAACTCAAAGAAGCAAAAGATCCTGACCACGCCATCATGCTGTTTGCAGCAAAAGTGATCATTTTCAATATGAAAGGAGAAAGTGTGGCCGAATCCAATGTGGTCAAACTCAAAATGTTTCCTGGAGAATATACCAAAGTTGGGGGTCTGTCTTTCCCGGGAGATATCTTTCGAGTACTCGACGAAGGGACGTACGAGCTACGCTTATCGGCTAGTCCGATAGAGGATGAATTAAAAGGGATGGTCAAACATGTCATACCAGATTCTCCCCTAAGATTTACAAAGTAGCCATCGAGGAATAGAACGAGCTTAACGAAGCATTTCTCTCAAAAGGTCCATCCACCTGTTTACCTTTCTTCTCTTTTCTTCACTTATCTTAGAAGCCAATCAACTTATTGGTACAACAACATCTATCAGAAAATATTCATGAAACAGTTATTCAGCCTTAGTCTTTTGCTTCTGTTCGGTTTTCAGGTCCAGGCACAGTTGACCGTTCATCAGGTAAGTAAAAAGCAGGATGCAGCCATGCTTGCGGAAGCACCGCAGAAAGTACTCACGAATCTCAATATGCTTCGTGGTTTTGGGTCATTTCTCAAAGTGGATAAGTCCGATGAGAATTATGACAATCTGGTCGGCTTCTATGAGATCGAAAAAGAAAACAACTTCCTGGTCTTCTTTGTACAGGCCCAATTGTACAATCAGGAAGGAAAAGTGGTCGCAAAATCCAATAATGTGAAAGCCAAATTGTTTCCTGGGGATATGAGCAGTGTGGAAGGACTGGCTTTCCCCGGCGATATGTTTGATGATTTGGAAGAAGGAGAATATGAATTGCGTTTGTCTTTCATTCCGATCGAGAAGGAAGTCCGTAGCATGGTCAAAAATGTGATGCCGGAGCTGCCATTGACATTTACAAAGAAATAGCTTCGTCTGGATCCGAAGTCCAGGATAGATTGCCTCTGCTTGCTGATGCGAGCAGGGGCTTTTTGCTTTTCTCAGTCAAATTCTCCCTATCTTCCCCCAAAGCACCCAATATGAATCTCGCTGTCCTGATTGATGGAGACAATATTCCTTCCGCCTACGTCAAGGAAATGATGGAGGAAATCGCCAAATACGGCAATCCCAGCATCAAGCGTATTTATGGCGACTGGACCAAGCCGCATTTGAACAAATGGAAAGCAGTCCTGCTGGAAAATGCCATCACGCCCATTCAGCAATATGCTTACACGACAGGCAAGAATGCCACTGACTCTGCCATGATCATTGATGCGATGGACATTCTGTATTCAGGCAAGGTAGAGGGCTTTTGCATCGTGTCAAGCGACAGCGATTTTACCCGTTTAGCGACCCGATTGCGAGAAGCCAGCATGCAGGTTATCGGCATTGGCGAGCGCAAAACGCCCCATCCATTTATCGTCGCCTGCGATAAATTCATCTACATTGAGATCCTGAAGCGCCAGCAGGCCCAAAAGGACAGTGAAGACGAGGAAGACGATAAAGCAGTAGAAAAAGAAACGGTCGACAAAATCACCAACAAAGAAATCAAACTGATTGCCAGTTCGATTTCAGATGTATCGGACGAAGATGGCTGGGCATTTCTGGGCGATGTCGGCAATCTGATCCAGAAAAAGCGACCCAATTTTGACTCCCGGAATTATGGTTTTCAAAAACTCACGCCCTTGATCAAGTCCACTGGGAGATTTCACATTGAGCAACGCGAAAAGTCTGGCAGCCGCTACAAACTGATCTATGTCAAA
>JBCBZF010000585.1:0-4678 GCA_039815525.1 Bacteroidota bacterium
AGATGCCCGGGTTCGGATCATTGGAGATTTATGTGTGGTACCAAATGAAAACCTCAGTTGTCCTGACTATGTATTTGCAGATGATTATGATTTGATGTCTTTGCAGGAGCTCGAAAGCTTTATCACTGCCAATAAGCACTTACCTGGTGTCAAAAGTGCCGGCGAAGTAAAGGAGCAAGGGGGCGTCAATTTCGTCGAAATCAGCTATTCCCTTTTGGAAAAAGTAGAAGAGCTTACCCTGTATACCATCGCACAACAAAAAACGATGGAGGAGATGCAGGGGCACATCCAACGCTTGCAGGATCAATTAACAAACATTGAAGACTAATCAGCATGTCATTATCAAGCTGCAGGCGCATGAACCTGGTTCTGATCATGGTTCTGACCGGATGCTTCATGCCCAGAGCATCAGGTCAGGGAGTTGAATACAGGCTCAATGCCAATGGGATTTCCCATCTATTCTGGCCTTTTGGCAATGGAACAACCTACCATCAACGATCTTATGTTGAGAACAATCAACAGTATCTGCTGCGTATGGCGAGGGGGCATGAACGCAACAGCCCATGCAACACCAATGGACCAGGGACGGGATGTCATAAAAAAGAGGATTACTGGGCGCAGGATTGGCGGGTTTGTCCAAACTCAAATAGTGATTGTCATTATTATGATGCGACAACCGGTGATGGAACAGCGATTATTCGGTCGCCAGTCTATGGACGAATCCTGAATTTTGATGACGACAATCAGAATATTTGTTCGCTTGGCGGTCAAATCAACATCGAGGTGCTGGATCCATTCTTCCAACCTACTGGATTCGGGATGCAAATCATCCATCTTTTTGACGGTTCAGTCGACGGTTTTCAACGCCAAAAGGGGGAATTGATCAGTCCTGGTACGCCTTTGGCATACATTGGAAAAACCGGTACATCGTCCGGAGATTTCCCACATGCGCACGTTGCTCTCTATCGCAATATCTACAAGCGAATTGACAACCAGGACTCCCTTGGCTATAGAACCCTAAAGGCGAATTGTAGTCCGGTTCCAGGATCCTGTAATGGCGGCTGTACCATCCACGAATTGGCTGCAAACTTTCGCTTTGATGCTACAACACTTGGAACTACTTGCTTTAGTGATTATATCCAACTTAATCAGAACATCAGTACCAATCGGGTGTGCATTGCGGCCTATTCAATCCAAAATTCACAGAATGTTCAGCTAAACAATGGCGCCAGTTTTCTTGCTGTTTCACCACGCGTGTCTCTGGAAAAATTTTCGGTCAAATTTGGCTCCATCCTGAGCATTAAAAGTAGTGTGATCCCCTATCGGCAGGCAGTGCCGAAAAGTGAAAGTGAACCAATTGTGCCGCAAATTATGCTGTCAGTATCTCCAAACCCTTTTTCAGATAAACTGAAACTGGTACTACATAATACCCAGCAGTTTATGTCAGAGATTCAATTGTTCACGCTGGATGGCAAGCAAGTACGGAAATGGACCCTCATGGGAGATCAGTCCATGGAACACGCTTTGGCAGTTTCTGACTTAGCCCCAGGTTTATTTCTCCTCCAAATCCGGTTGTCAGATAGCCGGGTAATTGTCAAGAAGATCCACAAAATATGATAAGCAATGAAACAATATAAACGTATGCCCAGATCAGCGTTGCAAGTGATCTGCCTGGGCATCATGCTTCTACAGTGTATTTCGACCCGAGCGCAGCAAGACTTTCTGGAATATCTGCCACCAGGAACCAGCCTATCCGAGCGTGTCCGAGACAAGCTCGCTCCCTATGAGGACCGGGTACAGGCAGGCGAATTTGACAGCGAATACCAACTGATCCGACTCCGTGAATCTGGAATTGAGATGGATAATCGCCTGACTTTTTCCCTCCAGGGAGAATTCATTGAGGTAGAAAAAGCCCCTCTGTTGGTCAGCGAAGATTTTCCGGACGATCTGATTGTTTCTGGAAGCATGAAGGGCATAGCAGGAAGCTATTTTCAATACGTCAGTTGGAAAGGAGAAAAAAGGGTACAAATTTACCTTGGCCCCACCCGATCATTTTATGCTTATCCACTGGGAGAAGGATTGTTTGGTCTTTTTCGGCTGACACCTAATGGACAAAATAGCTGTGATGCCATTCCAATGGGAAAGGGTATAAGACCGCAAGTCAGTAGCTCTCGCGCAAATTGTATTGGAACGAGATATTTACGTTGCCTGTTTGTGGCCTCTAAAACTGTCGGAGACAATGAAGGCTACAGCTCTATCCAAAGCACCATTGTTGCGGATCTTGCCAGCACCAATAGTTTGTTGTACGCTTCCCCCAATAATCTTGGATATGTCCAGCTGGAATATGCTGGCTTGGAGGTTACCACCAATTCCGGCTGGAAAGAGTGGGATGAGGTTACGGGTAGTGATTGTACTGACGGCGCAAGCGTATTGGGAGAAATGGAAGATGGCCTGACAGGAACTGGTTCGATGGACTTTTTGGAAAAGATGCGCAAGGATTATGCGGCTGATTATGTGGTTCTGATTACTGACCGGTTGAAAGGATCCTCTGGTGTATGTGGCGGTCTCAATGGACGGGCCGGAGCAGTCGGTGCTGATGCAAGTCAAGCGGTCATTGTGGTCAGATACATTCGCTTGAACAGCAATCTTACCCTACTCCATGAAGTTGGGCATTTGTTGGGAGGAAATCATGAAGGGAGTGGGGCTGCAGACAGCAGAGGGCACGCAAGCTGTGGAGACAATGTCCAGACTGTCATGGCAACGCTTGGCGGTTGCTCTCCCAGTGCCGCCCGTCAAAGACTTCTATCCAGTCCTACTTCTTTGTATCCCGGCTTAAGCATAGTTGCCAGCGATGGGACCAATAATGTGAAAGGAAAGTTTGATGCCAATGCGTGCGATCATTCTCAGTTTCAAAATGATGATATCTTCTATGGCAGTGCCGCTTCACAGTATCGGTTCCAGGAGGCTTTTATGCAAAGAGATGTCAAAACCAAAGGGCAAGTTACCTTAGAAAACGTGGTTTTCGACAATAACGCAAGAGTCGTGGTAACCGCTTATGGAGGAATTCATAATAAATCCTATACCATAACAGGCGGTGCAAGGGTACGCTTCACCCCACTTGACAACAATGGTCCCGCCCGACTTGCCCAGAAACCTCCGGAAATCTATCAAACTGTCGAGACAGAAATGCCTTCTATCCAGATAACCCAAGCCAACGAGGCATCTCTGAAGGCTTTTCCCAATCCCTTCCACACACAATTAGAGATTGAATATGTGTTGCTGGAAGCGCAAGAGATTCAGATCAGTGTATTTGATCTGCAAGGGCGATTAGTGGATCTACTGGTGGATAAACTTTCTTCTGCAGGAAAGCATCATTTGGCGTGGAAACCACAAAAGGCTTTACCACCAGGGCTTTATGTCGTCAGGATGCAGGCACAAGGAATCAATGAAATCCAGAAAGTCCAAGTGATATGAAACAGCATTAGTGTCCATACAAAAGCCCGACCAATTACAAACTGGTCGGGCGATATTTGTTCAATCAGAAGCAATTAGTCAACAAAGGGAATGACCAATTCCTGTCCTGGATGGATCACGTTTGGATCTTTGAGAATGCCAGTATTTGCCTCAAAGATTTGCTTGTACTTCATCGGATCTTTGAAGTAGTGCTTGGCAATCAAAGAAAGAGACTCACCAGATTGGACCACATGTTTGTGGTAATACTCTTCAGTTTCAACTTTGATGTCAGCGACGATGTCAGCGGGCTGATCACCACCGATCTCTTTGATCTTGTCCCACATCTTGTTTTTCTCATACGCTGTTTTGGTAGTGCCACCAATTTTCAGCGTACCTTCTTCCTCATTGACATAACCGTCTTTTACTTCCAGTTCTTCTCCGAGTTTGAGGACGTCGTTGTATTTTGATTGTAAGCTCATTGTTGGATAGGTTTTACTTGGTTCAAATTATTTTGGCTGTTCTCTATGTGTTTGGCAAGAAAAAGCTGCTTTTGAAGCGGCTGATCTTCCCGGATCTCCATTAGTTTACGCATATATGATTCACTTACGCGCTGAAAGTCACCTAATATTTCTTTTTTAATTGGATTGGCAGATGGTGGATCCACTTTTAGCGGATCTACTGCCCGTCCATTTTTGTAAAAGCGAAAGTCCAAATGCGGACCGGTCGACAGTCCAGTGCTTCCCACATATCCGATGATTTGTCCTTGTTTCACAGCCGCTCCTACGCTAATGCCATTCCCGTAACGAGACAAGTGAAGGTATGCAGTTTGATAATTGCCATTGTGCTTAACTTTGACTGTTTTTCCGCCACCACCACCCCAGGAGGCTTTGGTGATGATCCCCTCTCCTACTGCTACAACCGGTGTACCACGCGGCGCCGCATAATCTACGCCCAAATGGGGGCGTCGGATCTTCAAAATTGGATGCAGGCGACTGTAACTGAAACGAGAACTGATCCGAGAATATGTCAAAGGCGCTTTTAAAAAGGTTTTGCGTAAGCTATTCCCTTCCTGATCAAAATACTCATCTCCTTCTCCCTGATCAAATCTGAAGGCAAATGTTTCTTTCCCATAATGGGTAAAAGTCGCCGCAGAGATATCACCAAATCCAGCTGGAACGCCATCAACTTCATAGGTTGTATACAGAATTTTGTAACAATCACCTTG
>JBCBZF010000517.1:0-5133 GCA_039815525.1 Bacteroidota bacterium
AAATTACCGCTGCCACGAGGTGCTGCCGGGATGTTGGCCGGTAAGCATCTGACTGCGAAAGGCGAAGCCTTACCCGCATCATTGAACAGTGTGAAAACGGCCTATCTGTTGTTTCTGCAAAAGTATGGAACCCACTTTGGCAAACGCGTCGCTTGGGGTGGACAGTATGTAGCACGAACCCAAGTCAAACGCGCTGATTATGAAAAATCCCGGATGTCTAAAACGGACTTCCAGAATGAAGCTTCGGTAACAATCAAAAAAGTAACCGTCGGTCGGCGGGTAGAATTTGGGATGGGTAGTGGCGAAAGTTCCGGGCGTTCTGCCTCTGCCTTCCGGCGGGATGTCTTTGTACAGGGAGGCAATGGCGAAGATGATCTGGACAAATGGCGGGACAAAGTCGATCTGAATCCTGCACCAGTAGACATCGAATTCATGGCTAGTTGCGATCTGTTGACTGCAAAGCTGTTTCCCAATGATCCAGACATCGATGCCAAACGTGAAGCGCTGCGCCTGATTACTGAGCACTACATTCTCAATACTTATCGCGAACCAAAAAAGAGCAAGCTGGATTTCTTCCGTCCCCTGCCAGACCTTCCCATGCCCGGCAATATTTCCATCACCAACAAAGGTGGCTATGTGATGTGGTTCAAGGTGAAATATGAGTATAAAGGCAAATGGGAAACCAAAGAAACCAGCAATTATACCCTTGGCTTTACCAAAGCGATTGAAGTGCCGATTGGTGCCCGTAACATCACAGTAACTGCCGAACACACTTTCGGTGAGATTTTTACCCAGACCTTCGACAAACCAACCACCATCTGTTACAAATGCTGGGGCACTGTCTTTGATGCCAGCTATGGCAAATGTGATCAGTAAGGGCGAACCTGTTTGTTCGCCCCACCAGGCATCCCCCAACCTTTCTTCTCTAAAAATCACTTTATCATGAAAAAATATATCCAAACCATATTCCTCCTGCTCATCATCAGCGCAGTTACTTTCCCCCTTCAGGCGCAGGAATCACAAGCTCAGGCCGTTGCCCGTCAACAACAGGAACAAAAAGCACTCAATGATCGAAGTAAATCGGATCGTGAGAGTCTGAATTCCCGGCAAAAACAGGAAAAAGATGCCCTCAATCAGCGGATTAACCAAAAGCAACAGGCATTGGAAAATAAGTACAATGCCATGATAAAGGATGCTGAGAAGCGGAAAAGCGAAACAAAATCAATCGATAAGAAAATCGCGATTGAAAAGGAACTGGCAACCAAGATGCAGAAGAAAAATGCAGAGCAGGCTTCCTTGAATAAGGAAAGTGCCAAACTGCGGAAAGGCCTTCAGGACAAGCATCTCAATCAGCAGGCTGGCCTGATGAAAAAGCAAGTGGCTGCACAAAACCAACTCAAAACCCAACACAACAAACAAACCGCCGCTGTCAATCAACTCAGTCAGCAGATTCAGCAAAATCAAAAAAAGGCCAACCAACTCATCAACCAGCAACAAAAAGACCAGGGGCAGATGATACAGGCTCAGGGGCAGGCTCAACAAAACCTTCGCAATCAGGCGCAGCAGAAGTGGCAACCACATGACAACATCCAACGCCAAAACCAGGGTGTGATCCGACAGAACGAGAAAAAAATCGGTACCCGAACCACTGCGGAAAAAATGATGAGCGGCTCTTTGAAACAGCAAAATCAACAGAAGGTCAATCAGCTCAAGCAACAAAATAACATTGCCCGCCAAAATGTAGGCGTTGCCCAGAAGAACAAACAGCAAATCGAAAAGCAGTACAACAAAGACCAAAAGAGTCTGACCAAAGGCCAAAACAAGCAACAGCAAAGTCTCCAGAAGACCCAAAAAGCGCAGACCAAACAATTGGCTGGTCAGAGTAAAGAAAGCCTGAAAAAGCCGCTGGGAAAAGCGCAGAAGAATACACCCAAAACCAAGTCGAAATCCAGCCGCCGTAAGCGTCGCTAATCATCAGATTCCTTTGTAAGTTGGAACCAGCATAAAGAAGCAATCTTTTTATGGAAATCATCCACCTGTCCATCGTCGAAGACGACCCTCTGGTCCGCGAAAGCCTGGTCGCTTTTCTGGGCGAACATCCCGGTATCGAACTGGGCATCGTGGTGGACAGTGTGGAGGGCTTCCTCGAAGCATTGGAACTGACCCTGAAACCGCAGGTTGATGAAATTCTGTTGGACATCGGTCTTCCGGGCATGTCCGGGCTGGAAGGCATCCGCCATATCCGGCAGAAACTACCCGATTGCAACATTGTGATGCTGACCACCTTTGAAGAAGAAGACAAAATCTTCAAGGCGCTTTGTGCCGGAGCCGTTTCTTATCTGTCAAAGCGAACACCTTTGACTCAGATTCAGGAAGCCCTTTTTACCATTCATCGCGGCGGTGCGTATATGTCTCCCGGTATAGCTCGCAAGGTGATCGGTTATTTCGCGCCCAAAAGTCAATCAAAGTCGGACCTGCTTTCTGACCGGCAGAAACAGATTGTGCAGGGCGTAGTTGACGGTTTGAGTTACAAATTGATCGCCGATAAGTATATGATTTCCATCAATACCGTCCGCGACCATATCAAAAAGATTTACCAATTGCTGGAGATCAACAGCAAGGCAGAATTGATCCGTAAAAGTCTGGATGGAGAGATTTAATGTTACGGTTCTTCTTCCCAGTGCTCCACAAGCGAACCATTGAATTGGCAAGGGCCAAGAAAATCGCGCATACTCTTTGACTCGACCAAAAACCAGTGTTCGCCGTCCCTGAAATAATGGTGCGTGATGACTTCCTCTTCCCACATGCGTTCCCGCCAGCTTTGCTGATAGATTTTTTGTCCCCTTTCGTCAAAATAAATCTTCTCAACATCTCCACCATGTTCTTCTGCTTCTACCTGCTCATCAATTCGAATCACATCATTCTGATCACGGAGGACGACGTGGAAACGGATGTAGTTCCCTTCGTCGACAATCTCTTCAAAGTCAAGCGTATCGGCTTTGTAGCCTGCCTGATCTATCTTTTCAATCGTAGGTTGAAGTTGGGTGCGGTATGATTGGGCAGATGGATTGTCGTGATGGAAATTGTCGTTGGCCCATTCGATCAGGATGTTTTTACCCTCCAAAGCGATCCCATTGCTCTCAAGACAACTGCCCCGTACCGGATCTTCTCCTTTCGGTCCCAGCCATCGGACCAATTTCCCTTCGCGGTCAAAGTAAAAACGATGCTCTTCTTTCCCGGTTGCTGTCTCCGATACGCGATACAGAAAATAGGGCTGATCTTCAAGGTAGCTTTGGTCAAAGTAGTATTCCTGGACCTGATCTTCCGTTTTCTCAATCACTTTCCGCAATGAGTCCCCGGCAAAAAAATAACTTTTGCCGCCAATTTGTTGCTTACGGAGAGATTGATCCGCATTGGTTTGGTAAAAGCGTTGTCGAATTGCCTGAATCGGGTCTTCCTGTGCGCGGCTATGCACCAATACCAGAAGGAGAAAACCGAAGAGGATGACTGTGTGTCTCATGGATTTTTTATCTAGGGAGAAAGATAAAAAAAGTGAGAGCCAAACGTAGAACACTTTCAGTAAAAATCCAGCTTGGGTTAAGGGCGAATGATTTTTTGATTGTACATGAAGTCCTCACCTTCTAACTGCAGAAAATAGATGCCAGATGGCAGCTGTTGCAGGGAGATGCGATGATCGATCAATTCCTGTTCAATTAGCAGTTTGCCAGAAAGTGAATAGAGGCGAAATAAATGGCGACCTGGTCGTAAACCTTCAATTCGGATGTGATCTGAAGCAGGATTGGGGAAAACCCGAATCGCGGCAGACTGATCCTCTTCCAGATTGGTCGCCCGTTGTACTACTTCTACTTTCACCAAGGAATTCCCGCCCGGAAAATAAATGTTCCCATCTTCATCGATGATGTTGTTGCTGCCTCCATCATAAAAAGGATCATCCAGAAAAGTTCCCTCCGGGCCAAGTGGTATCCGCAAAGCGATCTCCCCACTTTGCCAATCCAGGCCATAATAGTAGTAAATACAATCATCTTCCTTACCCGATCCATAGACCAGATCCGAGCCAAGGGAATAGGTCAGAACGCCATTCATATTGACGGAATCATTGGCCCAGGCGACTGAGAATTGATCCGTTGTCTGATCCCAGCTGACTTTCTGTACCCCTTTGACATTGTCGCAATCATAGCCCAGAAAGCCATTGAACTGGGCAATGGCAACTTCATAGCCAAAAACTGTGGGGGAATTTTCAATCGATTGAAAGGTATTGTTGGAAGCAACTGCCAGGGGAATCCGAATGGAATCGGCAAAGCGAATGTCCATACCCGGTACACCACTCCATCCCGCCGGCAATTCCCGCCAGAAGGCGACCAGGTTGTTGCGTTCATGTCCGTCAGCCATTACAATCAACTGATCATTGCCTGCGCCCCAACCCATCAGGGTCGGGGTCGTACCACTCCCTTCTGCGAAGGAGCCCGTCGGACCATCATTGACAAAATCATAGGCTGCTTCCCAGTCTTTACTGATCGCATTGCCATCCCATTGGAATTTGATCAGGCGATTGGTTGTTACGACATAGCAGCCATTGTTTTCATCTACTGGGAAAGCATTGTGATGGACAATTTCGCCCGGATTGGTGGCATAGCGGAGGGTGTCAAGCAGATTGAAATTGGGATCAATTACTCCGATGGTCGCCCACATACTGTCTTCATCTGATTCGGAATGAAACAAGATGTTCCCATCATAGGCCATGGCAAAATGCTGCACCCGATTAATGCCCAGGTCGCCAAAATTCAGGGTGTCGAGTGTGATGATATCTGAAAATGGATCATTGGGACTGGCATCACCGAGCTTAAACAAGCGGGTAAACTGATTGTTGTCCGGATTATATTTTGGATCGTAAGTGTACCAGATTTTGTCTTTTCCCAGTAAAAAGTTCCAGCCAAAGGACGTAATCGGGTCAAAAACGATTCGCAGGCTGTCCACCGTGAGAATGTTGTTCCCGTCATCAATGAATTTGAAGACATGGGTAGCATTTGATTGAAGCAAAAGCCGTTCTCCATTGGGATAGGTATCAGATAGATATACCCAGGGAGAAGTGCCACCCTGAATGTTGCTTTTTGC
>JBCBZF010000823.1:0-3355 GCA_039815525.1 Bacteroidota bacterium
AATTTTACCAGGCTGATACTTCCTTCGATATTGGACATCTCAATGAAAACGGGGCCAATATGATGACGACCCATTTGGTCAGAGCCTATCAAACCCTACAATCCCAGCGTCCATGATCATCAGATTCCATCTTATCATATGTATGCTCGCCATGCTGTTTGCCTGTAAAAGCAGTAAGAATACCAATGCGACGGTGCCAGAGGAACCAGCCGTGGTTGAGACCAAACCACCGGTCAGAAAACCCGAAACTGCGGTCAATGACCGCCCAAAGCCTGTCCCCAAACCCAAAAAACCGCGGCGCGGCCAGGAAATAGATCATTCGACCAGTCGGGTATCTGGCTGGGTCAATGCATTGAACCCAGGTGGAAGCAAGGGGCCCTTACACACCATTGTGCAGAATGGCAGCAGCGATTATCTGATTGTCACCCCAGCCAATCCTTCCGTGACTGAACAAACTGCAGCAAGCGAACTACAAAAATGGATCAAACAAATGACCCAGGTAGAGCTACAGATTGTCCCGGAAGGGAAGGCCCGTATTTTTCATGGGTTGAGCATCGGTCATACCAGCCTGCTCAAGCAGTCAGGCCTGAAAGTGCGGGATTTGGGAGAAGAGGGATATCAGCTGCACAGCGATCCGGATCATATCTATTTTATGGGTGGTTCAATGCGTGGGCCGATCAATGCTGTACTGGCCTTTTTGGAGGAAGATCTTGGCTGTCGTTGGTATGGGCGGGATGCCTCCACCTGGGAAGTCCCTGAGATGAAAGAATTACGCATTGCCGTGGCCCAGAGGCATTCTGTCCCCGCCTTTCAGCAGCGTGAGTTGTACTACTGGGAGACCAATCGTCCCGATTGGAATCTCTACAACCGGATGAATCCGGCCCGGAGTATGTATCGTTTCATCGATCCAGCCTGGGGTGGTGGCAAGCAGTATCCTCGAGGCTATGCGACGCATACTTTTCGCAAGCTGGTGCCAGCGCAAACCTATCACAAAAGCAACCCGGAATACTATTCGTTTAAAAGAGGTAATTGGGTTGCTCCGGCTTCTGGCATTGGTACCCAGCTCAACATGGCCAATCCCGAAGTGGCCAAGATTGCCAGTCAAACGGTCAAAAAAGTGCTCCAGGAAAATCCTGAGACCCGTCTGTTTAGCATTTCCCAAAATGATGGCGGGGGATTGTTTTCAAGTGATGACAAAAGCAAAGCCATCTACGAGCGGGAAGGGGGCATTTCGGGTGCTTTGATTCCCTTTGTCAATCAAATCGGAGCAGAGGTAGCCAAAACCCATCCCAATGTGGATTTGGTAACCTTCGCCTATAAAGAAACGGCCTCTCCTCCTAAAACGGCCAGACCCGGGGACAATGTCATTGTAGAATTGTGTACAGATATTCAATGGTCCAGAAGGTATGAGCCGATTGAAGAAAACGCCACCTTCACAGGCTATGTGGATGGTTGGCAAAAACTTGGCAGTCGCTTATATATCTGGGATTATTCAGTGGTTTTGTCTCAATTATTGCTACCGCTTGCCAATATGGGGGTAATGCAAAAAAATCTCCAGTACTATCAGCGCAAAGGGATTGAAGGCGTGATGTTTCAGGGCGCTTATCAGGCCAAAGGAGAAGGGGCCGCACGCGCGCCCATGCGTTGTTGGGTTTGGTCCAAATTGATGTGGGACCCGCAGAGGGATGTGCAGGCTTTGATGAAAGACTTTACCTATGGCTACTTCCGGGAAGCAGCCCCTCCACTCCAGGCATACAATGAGTATCTCTATGGATTGTGGAAAAATCATCGGGCCACCAGCAAGTCCAATAAACTTTTTTCCATTTTCCCAGACGATTTTTACGAAACTGCCATTGCCTTCTTTGATGAAGCCCGTGATATGGCGACTGATCCAACCACCAAAGAACGGGTGGAAATTGCCCGCCTGTCTGTGATGTATTATCGCATTCAGCAGGGCATTGATGAAGCCAATGAGGCAGGTCAATATCGTCAGGCACTCAACGAATTTGAGAGTCTGGCCCAAAAGCACGAAATCAGTCGCTTTGCTGAAGGGGTGCGCAAGAATGGCCTGGAAACCCTGGTTGAGCAATCCAGTTTGCAGGCCACCAGTATCGAGGCACATGCAGATTTGCCGGACGGGGCCATTCTGGCTGATGACAATGGCTTTTTCATTCCCATTGTCTGGAAAGAAGAGGTCAAACCCCGCCGGGTGGAAGATCCCCTCGCCCGAAATGGATATGCCATGCAGGTCAAAAGCTTTGATCGGAGTAAACAACTGATCTACCGAATTGGCGAAAACCAATTTGCGCCCAATACCTCCTATCGGGTTGAAGTAGCCCTAAGAGTGGATAAAACCCGGGCAAAGACAAAAACCACCCGAAAAGGAGATCCCCTGGCTGCCTTCACCATGACGGTTGCAGGCTGGGATACCAAAGAGAAGGTGCTTACAAAGGCGGTCTTTGACCGGGAGGTAAAAAGCAACGAATACACCGTTTTTTCCCTCGGTCGTTTTACCCCAAAGGGTAGACAGAAAGTGGCATTAACCGCAGGAAACAATGCCAGCGTTGGCGCCATTTACCTTGACTACATTCGCTTTATCCCTGAGTAACTCCCGATCAGATTGATACATGAAGCCTCAAACGCGCATACTTGCCATTAGTGAACACTATGATCCGATCGTAGGGGGAACCACTACCTATGTCAAGCATGTATGTCAGCACCTGAGAACCGCAGGTGCCAACATTCGGCTCATTCATCCAGGTCCGCAGGAGTTGGGAAAGATCGAATTCTCAGAAAGCTCTTTTCCCAGAATATCGATCGGATTGGGCACCAATATCAAAACGCATTACCACCGTCCGCTGCGATATCGTTTTGTAGAGCTGGTCAATGATTTTGTCATGCAGGAGATCGCAGCCGGAAAGGTAGAAATTGTGCACAATCTGTTTGGCCTCTTTCTGACAGAACGTCTGGATGTTCCGGCTTTTCAGGCCGCCGGTGTCAAAGTATTCAACACCATTCACAATGTCCCACCGGAAGAGTGTTCACTGAGTTGGCCTGGAGATCGCTGGCTACCGGCTGCGAAAGAAAAGCTCCGACTTCAATTGGTCAGGGCCAAGAATCAGCAACGCTTAAAAAAGTACGCATACGACCGCTACATTGTGCCCAGCGACATGGTGCGAAAGTCGCTGCAAGATGTCCTTCCGCATCAACATCCTCGTCTGGATTAATCTCCACTTGCTGAAATACACCATCATTATCGATGATGTCTTCATACCGAAATATGCGTTTATTATTTTCGGGAATATTAGCTAGTTCCTTCCCTTTTACCAGTTTGAACAAAAAGTCTTTGGGAAAC
>JBCBZF010000536.1:0-4980 GCA_039815525.1 Bacteroidota bacterium
AGTCGCGGTGCCGGAACCGGCACCCACGGTGGTTTTCCCTTCGCCAAGCCATCCACTATTCCACAATTCTACGACGACATCCCTTTGTTGGTCTGAGGTATAATCCACTGAAACGGAAATAGAATTGGACGATTGCAAAGCAGAAGGCAGACTATTGCAATCTACATCAGGCGGACCGCCGGCATTGGTGATGCTGACCCCACTTTTGGTACAGGCGTCAATATTCTGCTGCCAGTTGCTACCGACAGGTCGAATGCTTGCTTTCAATTGATAATTCGAACCTGGTGCAGGAGCAGCGTTTAGGTTGATGGTGATATTGGCAGTACCGGAGCCAGACCCTACTGTGAGCCTTCCTTCGCTCAGCCATCCGCTGTTCCACAACTCTACCACGACATCCCTCTGCTGGTCGGACGTATAGGCAACTGGGACGGTAATTGAAGTTGAACTGGTGAGCGAAGAGGGCAGACTGTTGCAGTCTACACTGGAGGAGCCGCCGCCACTGTTGTCATCCACCAATTCCCATGAACGAGTCCAGTCGTAATAAGTGGTCCGCTGATCCAGCGGCAGGTTCATATTGTCAAAACCAGCCCGCGGTTTGTTCCAGTCATAGCTTTCCACAACCCTGCGCAGATACATGCCCAGGTCGAAATCAGCTGGTGGAGTGATCTGAAACACTTGCTGGCCATCAAGAAAAAAGTAAAGCTCACTTTTGTTTTTCCACCACACGCCATACACATGATAGTCTTGCCAGGCTTCTTCCCCAATGGGAGATTTATTACCGTTTTGGCCAGTTGGAATGCCACAGCCTGGATTGCCGACAACATCACGACTATGGGTATTAGAATTAATACTCCTGATATTTTGGTCTACCCAGTTCCGGTTTTGTTCCGGGTAAGCATCGACTCCAATGTTCTCGGTAACATCCAATTCAGTCGTCCGCTCATCACAACCAGTGAATTCATTCCGTTTGTTGAACAACCAGAATGTGGATGACAAACAGGTTCGATTGGCCTTCATCCGGGTTTCATAATAGCCATAGGTAGCTTTGTTGATACTTCTGACCAGACCGCCCTGGTGCGTAAAACCAGGATTTTGGTTGAGTTCCTGTTGGGTGAGATTGTCGTCCGCGACGATTTTTAGGTCCCCGCCGCCTACAGAGATGGCATTGACCGAAAAGAGTGCCGGTGCTCGTCCTTTCCATTGGGGATCCTGGTCATCCCATTTGGTTGTATTGAGCGATGAACCACTGAATTCATCTGACATATTTTCAATCTTTTGCCACTTTTTTCCAGCAGGCTTTGGATCCTGCCCTGGATTGAACGTTGGTTGACTCTGGGCCATGATGCCTGAAAGTATTAGCATGGCCAGCAAAGTGAATAAAAGCTTTTTCATAAGAATGAGATTGAGGAGTGTGAATGAATAGGAGTTAGGGTGTCAGTTATCAGCTGGTTGAATCCATATCGATTCACCAGAAATGATTCAAATGATGCATAATCAGTCATGGATTATGCAGCCATACTATGTGGTAATCATCCTCATGACTGAGGAAAGGAATGTGTTTTGTAATTTGTGTCTTATGAATAGTGATTTTTGAAATGTATTTGCAAGGGTGACTTGTGAATAACGACTGATGTCTTATTCCATGCCATTTTGTTGAAGCAAATAATTTGGTGAATCAAGGCATACTTTGTGCGATGATTCGGGCACGACTTCTCTGAAGCCTTGAAAGCAGACTGCTCCCAAAAGGCTTTATTCCAGGTTTTTATGACCAATTCTTCTTTGGTAAAAGGATTAAAGCCAATTATACCTGTTTTTATACGAGACTTGGCAAACGGGCAAAAGATTCGGGGATTTGTGAGTAGTGTTTTTGTCTTTGTTTATAATTGGTAGTAAAAAATTTAATATTCGTTTTTGATGATTGGTGAAGTATATTTTTAGTATAAAGATTCCTACCCCCTTTGCCAAGACGGAATCTGAAATTGAAGAAGAATAACATCAAACGTGATATGAAAAAACGATAATGTTGCAGGCCTGCAACAAATCGTTTGGCGGAAGAAAACCGCCTGTTGATCCATGATTCGATATCTTAGCAGATTTTGGGTAGATTGTTTAGTGGAAACAAAATACCCGAACATCATGAAAACCATTCTTTCCCTTTTCCTGGGACTAACACTGTCCGGTCTTTGTCTGGCACAGGAACAACAGAGGTTTCAGGTCCATTTTGCATCTGATGAAAGTGAGGTAAAATCCTTTGAAGAAGACCGTCTTGATTCTCTTTTCTCTCAGTTGGATGTTTCTGCAATCACAGAAGTTCTTCTGGTTGGTCATACCGATGCGGATGGAACTGAAGCCTACAATCTAAGGCTATCTCTCAAACGGCTGAATGTCATCGAGGCATTTTTGTCAGACAAAGGTGTGGCTGATACAGTGATTCAATTGGTACCGATGGGCGAATCTCAACCTCTGGCAAGCAATCTGTCTACAGAAGGTCGCCGGCAAAATCGAAGAGTAGACATCCGCATTACCATGAGCATGCCCTTGGTTGAAGCAAGCCCGCAACCTTCCATCGCAGAGCTTTACGAGCTCATTCGTCCTGAATCTGATATTTTCTGGATTGATCCTCGCAAGGATACCTTGCTTCAGGCGGAAGAAGGTACCATATTATTTATCCCGAAAAATAGCTTTAATGGGGATGGAAAGGTGAAAATCGTTTTGAAGGAGCGATTAAAACTCTCTGAGATGATCCAGGAAAATCTGACTACTGTTACACCAGATGGCCAGATCATGGCGTCAGAAGGCATGCTGCATCTGGCGGCTTTTCGGGACGGAGAGCCAATTGAATTGGAGCAGAAAATCACGGTCATGACGCCCACCAATAATCCGAGAGAAGATGTGCAATTCTATCAGGGTTTTTATGCGGCTGATTCGTCGGTTTTGTGGAACGCAACTCCGATCGCCAGTGTGAGTATGCCGTGGGATTGGTTTTGCTGTTGGGCCTACAACTCTATGGGATATTGGGAAAATGACAAATGTGGCTTTTTCTGCCGTTTCGGTCGAATGTTTACACCCAAAGCTCGACGTAAGCCCTTGCGCAGATGGGTATCTACCAGTACATTACCTTGTCTCGGAACAGAGACCATCAGATCCTATTCACAAGCAGAAATTGATTCCATCAAACTGGCCAACCTGCAGGCAATGTTTCCAGGTATGAGTCCTGAAGCCTTGGAAAAGATCAAAAATCCTTCCACTGCCTATTACCTCACGCAAGCAAATTTAGGATGGGGCAATTGGGACTGGATGATGAAAGTCCAAGATAAAGTCCAGTTTGCCGTGAATGAGAGCTGGAATGCCTCAACTGCGATCAAAGTGATCTTCCCGAAACAAAAGTCCATTGTTCCACTTAGCAATTGGAAAGAGGTGTACGCATTTCAAAATATGCCGAACAATATACCAGCCAGACTACTGGGACTCCGCAATACCGATTCTGGTCCAATGATTGCCATGGAAAAGATTCGCACCAGTAAAAAGAGACGTGAAGCACTCTCTTTTACAACTTGTTCGGAAAATGAGTTGATCAAAAAATTAGGCAAATTGGACAAGTTGTTGTCCTATAATCGCCGCTAATGCAGTGGTCCGGTAATTTCCCTGACAACCGTCTTGCCCGGAATCAGGGAACTTACCGGCATTCATTTGATTTACTCTTGTATGAAACGCTTTTCTCTTTTTGCCCTTATCCTTTTTTCGATTTCTGCAGTAGTCGGCCAGGACGGTCTCAGTTTACCACCCATCATTTGTTATCATGGCCACCATGCTGTCAACACATCCATTCCACTTCAGCGCTTTTTGCAATCAAACGGCAGAGCTGGGAATGCCGACATTGTATATGCTTTTGACGACGCCGTGCCCGGTTCAGTCCGGAATTTACTCGAATTGGCCGCATCCGCCTGGGAGAATGTTCTGCAATCAGATGTGCCCATCAATGTCGCCGTGAGCTGGGGCCCATCGGCGAATGAAAATGCCCTTGCCTCGGCCGGTCCAGCTTTTTTTCAGTTTAACTTTCCCAATAAGCCCAATACTGATGCGCTATATCCAATTGCGCTTGCAGAAGCGATTGCGGGGGTTGATATTCCACGTTTCAATGGGGACAATACCGACATCAGGATAAACTTTAACTCCACTGTTAACTGGTATTTTGGAACGGATGGCAATCCTGCCTCAGATCAATTTGATTTGATCACTGTGGCCATGCACGAACTGGGGCATGGTCTCGGGATGACCTCTTCTGCAGAAGAAGTGAACGGAGAAGGAGAACTGGGAAACAGCGGTATTCCCATCATTTATGACCTGTTTTTACAGAATAATCTCCAGAATCCCATTTTTGATCCGGTGAATTTCCCCAGTCCTTCTGCCGCACTGCTGAATGCATTCACGGGCAATAACCTCTTTTGGGGGGGGGCAAATGCCGCCAATGCCCTAAATGGAGAGTTTCCCAAACTATTTGCGCCAGGCACTTTTAATCGTGGCTCCAGTATTTCCCACCTGGACGAAACTACTTTTGCAGCCGGCGATACCAATTCACTGATGACCCCCCAATTGGCGCCTGGTGAAGCCATCCAGGTTCCCGGGCCAGCCACAGTAGGCATCATGCAGGACATCGGCTGGCCAGTCAGTGATATTTTTACGTCTCTGCCTGCTGAGATTGTGGATGAAAGCCGGATTCGACTCTTTCCCAATCCCGCAGTTGATGAGATCATTCTGCAATGGGTTGCAAGGGAAAAGGCCGATACCCGTATTCAATTGCTTGATGGACAGGGCCGCCGCCTGAGGGTACAAAACCTTCAGACGTTTACAGGACAAAACCAACTGCGAATATCTGTTTCAGACTTGCCTGCCGGGCATTACTACCTTCAAATGCAAGTCGGCGAACAAGCACAAGGTTTTCCTGTAGTGAAGCAGTAGCTATTCTCTCAGTATTGGGAT
>JBCBZF010001233.1:0-1911 GCA_039815525.1 Bacteroidota bacterium
ATCCTGGTGGTCTTCTCCCCCGCCCTCTTCAGAAAAATACACTTTGACCTTGTCATAGATCTGCCCATTCAGTGAGGCAGTCCCCAGGGATTCTTTGTTGACCGCAGCATCATTTAGACCAAAGGGAAGAAAAAAGAAATAGAAGACTGAGTTTACAGAATTGCTGTATGCACGTATTTTCTTGGCTGGCAATTCGGCTTCTATGCCGTCAATGTTCCGCACAAATTGTGTATTGGTCAGTTCATCCTGTACCAATCCCAGGCTATCTGTAAAAGTTCTGCGATAGGTGTATTTACCAAAGTTGCGCGAACCATCATAGCTTTTATCGCGAAACCGAAACCTAACGGAAAGATTGTCATAATACTGCCCACCATGTGCATTGATGGCGGCGTCGATGATTTGCTGGGCTTTACTGGCAGCCGGAGGCTGTGTTTCCGGAGCTGAACAAGCGCTCCACAACAAAGAAAGAAACAGGAGAAAACGATAATTCATACGCCAAAGGTAGGACAAGAGAGGAAATTTAATTCGTCGCCTTACCTACAAATATTGCAGAAAAAAGCCCCGGCCTGGGCCGGGGCATACGTTTGAAATTTTAACATCTTCTACTCATCCCACCAGACAGGTGTCAGTACATTGCTGGTAACAAATGAATTGGTGTTGTTGATCCGCTCGACTGAAGGGGTCGGCAGCCGACGCGGAATCTCGTTGATTACCCCATCTGGATTTGCAGAAAGTGCTGGTATCCCGGTTTTTCGCCAATCAGAATAGGATTCAACCTGGGTGAACATCGCCACATATTTGTGGGTCATGATTTTCTCCAGGCTTACCGTTGCAGCGGTTTCACTTGCTTGGGCGGCTTCGTAATCAGCGGGAATACTTTCACCAGTAACCAATTCCACATGGGTGATGATTGCAGCATTCAATGCGCGTGCAGCCAAATCAAGATCATTGTTGAGGAAATGCGCCTCCGCTTCAATGAACTTGGCCTCTACATAGGTCACCAAAGGTGAGATGGAATTATTCGTGCCCAGATAGGGGCCAATGCTGGAGGTGGAATTGTCCACGGACCCCAGCGGTGTTCCCACGAACTCTCCGTTTAAATCCGGTGAAGCCAAAAATGGCAGTCGAGGATCATTGATCGATTTGAGCAGATCAATGAAGAATTCGCCCATCATCATATAGCCTCCGCGTTCATTGTTGAAGGCAAACCACTGGTTGAATTCGTTCCCGTTGGTCCCAAAGATCGCATTGGCATCATCAATCGGCCCGGTCAGGTTCGCACTGTTTAGAAAGCCAAGTGCATCATTGGCTGCTTCGCTGCTACGTTTGCTCAAACGCAGTGCATAACGGGCTTTCAAAATCCAGGCAGTGTTGATCCAGGCATCAGGGTTCCCACCGTGAATCAGGTCATCAGCTCCAGGGAGCGCCTTATTCGCGGTAGCAGATTTGCTTAAGTCTTCAATTGCGGCGGACAACAGATCCTGAATGTCGCTGAAAATTGTCTCCTGCGGGTCATAGGCAGGGTTGTAAAATTCTGCCCCCTGAATGCCCTGACCAGCTTCCCGATTGGGAATATCGCCCCATAGGTCCGTTGCCAAACCGATGGCCATGGCTTTCTGGATTTTGGCAATGCCAGCATAGTAGGGATTATCCGTTCCCGCCTGCAAAATAATCTGATCTTCATTTACCAGACATTTGGTGTAGACGGTTTCCCATTCATTGACATTATCGCCTTCCAGAATGTTGTAGCGGGCGATGTCGACGAATTGAAAGTCAGTGCCTGCAGAGTGCTGGGTCAGGACCGATGTAAGACGGGCAAGCTGCCCGGTGTAAAGGGCAAAAGTTCCCAGTTGAGATGCAGTCAGTAGAAGGCCTTCAGAAACTTCAGTCGGGCTATTGGGAGATTCATTG
>JBCBZF010000715.1:0-3906 GCA_039815525.1 Bacteroidota bacterium
AAGCGGAAAGAAGAAATTCTACGTTATCAATGAACAAAACGACTCCAAGATAGATTCACTGAGCATTGATCTGCTGCCCCAAAGGCCGTACAGCATATATCTGGTCAATGAAAATGGTTTGCCCAAATTGGGTTTTGAGTCTTTGGATGAATAATCGGAAAACCATGAAAAGAAATTGGGTTCTTCCAACCTGGCTTTGTGTATGTGTGCTGTTGATGACAGCTGCCTCCACCCCTGCTTTGGGGCAAATGCGCCTCACGATTGGTCGAGTCGGCCAGATGGAGATTGGCCCTTCTTTTCTGAATCTGGCGGGCTTGAATCAGGCCCTGACAGATGCTGATTACCTCCCGATCAACGATCGCATGGTAGGGGTTGGCCTGGGACTGACACAGTTTCACAGAGGCTGGGTTGTTGGTGGCCGGACGGTTAATTTCATGGTGAGTCAGTCTCGCTTCAACGGATTCATTGCGTCATTGCAATACAATTACTTCACCGTCTATGGTGGCCATGTGATCGCCCAGAAAGGGCAGTCGTTTATGCTGTATCCGACCGTGGGTATTGGTGCCGGATTGGCAACACTCAAGGCGACTGAGACCCAACAGCCGAAGCCACCGAGCTTCAATGCAGCAGGGTTTTTATTTGATGCGGCCCTGACGGCAAGTTTTTTTTGGGAGATGCCCGATGGGAAAGGCAAACATCTGCACTTCTCCATCACCGGTGGCTACATCCGTGCCCTCGGCAATCAGCTATGGGAAATTGACCGCTTCGCCCCAGATGTGGAACTGCCAGTGCAGCCGGAAGGACCCTATGTACGGGTAGGATTCGGCATGGGCGCGCTGAAGCGTAAATAATCAATCATATTTCCTGAAAGCATACCAATACAAAGCTGCGACCTCCCGCAGGGTAGAATAGGGCGTGCGCCAGGTGGGGTGAAAAACCGCAGCTTCGGAACTGACATCCTTTATCCCCATTTTTCGAAACGCCAGTTCACAGCGCATCAAGTGATAATATTGTGAAACCACGATGGCGGAGTATATCTGTCGTTGATTCATCAGCCGTTTACTGTTTTGAGCGGTAAGAAAAGTGGTGTTGCCTTGCGGATCTTCAATTAATCTTTCGCGGGGAATGCCTTTCCCGGCCAGATAATTTGCCATCACTTTCGCCTCATCAAATCCCTCTTTCCCCAATCCGCCACTGACCAGAACATATTTCCCTTTTCCTGCCTGATACAATTCCAATCCTTTGTCCAATCTCTCCTGCAAGCGAACCGAAGGCGTCCCATCTGGCATGACCTGATTGCCGAGAATGACAATCACATCTGCGGTTTTCGCTTCCTGAACCAGACCATAGATTGAAACGGTTAGAAAGTGCAGCAAAAACAGACCAAGGATCACCCCAGAGATACGTTTTTTGTGTGTCCAGATCTTTTTTAGCATATCAGCCAAAAGCTCCGCAAAAAACGGATTGGATGCAAAAGTCCATTGGGGCAACTTGTTGACATGAAATCACCCCATCATTTCGATCTGATCAGAGCATCATTGGCCTATATCCGCGAGCACTTCGCCGAACAACCTGACCTGGACCAACTGGCAGCACATGCCAACCTGAGTAAATACCACTTTCAGCGTTTGTTTCAGGATTGGGCAGGCGTGAGTCCCAAACAGTTTTTGCAGCACACCACGGCACAACATGCCCGAAAGCTGCTATTGAATGGTGAATCTACTCTGACCACTGCCTGGGAAGTAGGTCTAAGTGGGACCGGTCGTTTACATGATCTGTTTGTGAAAATCGAAGCTTGTACGCCCGGCGAATTCAAAAGTCGGGGTAAAGGCCTTTCGATCAACTGGACAGTGATTCGTACCTATTTCGGGTTGGCCATGGTGGCAGAAACGGAGCGGGGCATCGCCCAGTTTGGGTTCATCGATGCAGGAGAAGATCCCAAATCTTTTCTCAATGAGCAATATCCGATGGCGGAATTGCTTGAAAGGAAAGGGCCACACGCCCGGAAATTGGAGGCGTATATGAAGGATTTTGTCGTGCCGGAGGAAAAAATTCCGCTTGATTTGAAGGGGACTCCCTTTCAGGTGAAAGTCTGGGAGGCTTTACTTCGCATTCCGTCTGGAAGGCTGTGCGCTTACAAAGACATTGCAGAAGCAATCGGGAAACCGACCGCCAGCCGGGCGGTTGGTACTGCCATTGGGCGCAATCCCATTGCCTATCTGATCCCCTGCCACCGGGTCATTCGAGAAAACGGCCAGTTCAGTGGGTACCGCTGGCAACCTGATCGCAAGACGGCGATGATTGGGTGGGAATCGGTTCGATTCAACGTAGCAGCGGTCCGCGACCGCTGCTGAATGATACCCGATCCGCGACCGCTACTGAAAGACACCCGATCCGCGACCGCTACTGAAAGACACCCGATCCGCGACCGCTGCTGAATGATACCCGATCCGCGACCGCTGCTGAATGATACCCGATCCGCGACCGCTGCTGAAAGACACCCGGTCCGCGACCGCTACTGAAAGACATCCGATCGGCAATCGCCTCATCACAAAATCCGCTGTCCGGCGGGGGGGACATGAATCGATCCTGTGACCGCCTCGACCCTCGCGCCGGTGGCGCTCTGTAAAACGGTTGGCTTACCCAGCAAGGTTCGCAATCCCAGAAACGCAAAGCCAATCGCCTCTTTGAAGTCAATCCACTCTTCTGGTGCTTCCGTCTCGATCTGGACTCTGACGCTTGTAAGTTGTGTCTCAATACAATTCATCAGAAATGTATTGTGGCGGCCACCACCCGTGATGAGCATTTTTGCCTGCGGCTGGTCAAACCATCTCATTGCGCTGGCCAACTGATCAGCAATGTGATGACAAAAAGTATGCATGGCATCTGCTACCGGAACTTCATGCTGGGAGATCAAGGGAAGAATGTTTTTCAAAACCCATTCCCAGCCCAGACTTTTGGGCGGTTGTTGGGCATAAAAGTCCAGCGCATTAAGCGAACTGAGTAAAGTTTCATTCACCTGCCCTGACGCCGCAAATGTACCTCCCGGATCATAAGCCGTTTCTGCTTCCGGGAAGGCCGCCTGATACAAATGATTGAGGACGATATTGGCGGGACTGACATCAAAGCCATTTCCCTGATAAGAAACATTCGAAAACCCTCCCAGATTGAGGAAAAGCTGGTAGGCAGGGAAAAGATATTTTTCAACCAAAGGAATGAGAGGCGCACCTTCTCCGCCTAAAGCGACGTCCTTGTTCCTGAAATTACTCACCAGCAGGCAGGGCAAATAACTGACGATGCTTTCACCATCGCCGATCTGTGCGGTAAAGGTTTTGCCTGGTTGGTGAAAAATGGTTTGGCCATGTGAGGCCACAAAGTCCGGCTGGAGCTGATGTTTATCAATAAAGGATTGAATGGATTGCCCGATAAAATGCCCGAAATACACATCAGTTTTTGCATAAATCTCGGCTCCCTGATCCATGAGTTGGCTGATCCGGCCATACCACTTTTCTCCCATCGGGATGGTTTCAGCTGCTTCAATTTCAAAACGATAGGCATCACCATTTTCCCAAAATCGACAGGCCGCCAGATCCAGCCCATCCATTGAGGTCCCGGACATCATGCCAATCCCTAACCAGGAAGTTTTCATATCAGTCATTTCATCCATTTAGGCAAAGATAGGAAGGATTCTCGCGAATCATGATTCTTAGATTTCGGAGGGGCGTTTGGGGGTACAAGACAAAATGCAGCACTGTCGATAAGCAATGAGAAAATCCGGCAATGAACTCCGTTTCAGCATCTATTGTGTATCCTGAAAGTTATCCCGGACCATCTCTGGGAACTGGTCCAGGATGACACTTAGTGTGGCATCCAAATCGCCCTTTAGGCGGTAGTGCAGGTGAATAG
>JBCBZF010000920.1:0-2948 GCA_039815525.1 Bacteroidota bacterium
CAGACCGGCCAGCGGGCAGGAATTTATTCTCAACTACATTGCCTGGAACTGGCATGATATCCCAAACTTCCCGAAGCAAGATTTTCAAGTTTCTGTTTACAGTCATTTCGATGGTTTCACAGATCCGATCATAGACGGAATATCCAGGCCAAATGACACCGATCAGATGATTTGGCAGAACAATAACATCTCGAACGAATACTTTGCAGATGTAAGTACATTTCTCCGGTTAAGAGTGTACTTCTACGCACCAACCAATGGAATCGGCGGCGCTCCGGTTACAAGTGGTTCTTTCTCCTGGGATGACTTCTATCTTGGTGGTTTTCACCAGCCTGCTCCTGATTGCGACAATGATGGCGTTGCCAACTCACTTGACCTTGACCTTGACAATGACGGCCTGCCTGACATCATTGAGGCAATTGGGGTGGATGTTGATGGAGACGGTCTGGTAGACTATCCAACTCCTGGTGATCCATCCAGTATGGTAGACGCCGACAATGATGGACTTGATGATGCCAGAGACAATGTTGACAATGGCAGTGGTGCAGGAGAAGTTACTTCAGGTACTGCCTGGTGGTTATATGACACAGACCAGGACAACCGAAATGACTATTACGACCTTGATTCAGACCAGGATGGGATTCCGGACCTTGTAGAAACAGGAGGCATTGACAGCAATGGCGACGGAAGAGTAGATAATTATACCGATGCAGACGGTGATGGGTTTTCTGACCAATATGATCCTGATGATGATGGCATCTTCGGTGTGGAAGACAGCACCGATCCTTTGATCATGTCAATCGGTACGGCCCCCGGAAGTTTGACCTATCAATCTGGCAGCAACAGCTTTCTCCTGAACATGGATGGAGACGGTGTTCGAAACAGCGTTGACCTTGATGCTGATAATGACGGAATCACTGATATCATCGAAGCAGGGGGGACAGATAGCAACCGCGATGGAATGGCAGATGGAAGCACAGATGCAGACAACGATGGCTTATTGGATACCTATGATGCCAATGCGTCTGACGGATATGGTGGGACAGGGACCAATGGAAGTGCCCTCATGACGGTAGCAACTGATGGAGTCGATGCAGATAATCGTCTGGAATATACTGCCGGTAGCGGTATCGCAGATACAGACGGAGATGACGTGCCAGATTTTCTGGATGCAGATTCAGATAATGATGGGATCTATGATATGTATGAAGCCCAGGCGACAAATGGCTTTACCCCCATTTCCGGAAATGACAATGACGGCGATGGAGTAGACAATGCCTTTGACGACAATGATGGAAGTTTCGGAGGAAACGGAAACATCGGAACTACACCCAATAATCATGATAGTGATGCGCTGCCGGACTATCGGGACATAGACACAGATGGCGATGGTGTACCGGACCTACAGGAGGCCTGGGACGCCCTTGATGACGGAGATTCCCGTCCAGATGCCGTGGCATATGCTGATTGTTTCATTGACTCTGATGGGGATGGCGTGGTCGATGCCTTTGACACAGATGATGCGGACCTCAGTGATGCAAGTATCAACATCACCCCACCAGACGACGACGGAACCGGCGGCCGGGCGGCAAGCTTCGGCATTGACCTGACCTCCAACCGGGATGTGGATCAGATTTTCCCCAATAATGCACTCGGAGCCAGCAACTCTGAACCAGACTGGCGGGATGGCGCCAATGCAGTATGTGCCACTGCTGCTACCATCTATGCCCTGACAGATGCAGGCACCACCGTTGAATGGAATCCTACTACCCAAATCCACGAAGACAATGCCGGAACAGGAATCATCAGGGCAACCGCCCTTTGCGAAGCAATTGGTGGCTGGTATCGATTCTACAACCCTTTGGAACCAGACAATTACCTTTTTGCCATTCAAAACGGAACCAATACCAATGATCTGCGGGACGTGATTGACTACATCGAAATCGAAGTCGAATCCGCTCCGGTCTTCACCAGAGCTGCGGAAGATGGCTTTGGTTTATTGCCCCGCTCATGGAAGGTCGTTACCAAAGGAAGTCTGAATGGAACGGTCAACATCCGTTTCTATTTCACCAGCAGTGAATATGCCGACTTTATCAGCAGTGCCACGACCATGGCCAATGACATTGGCACAACTTTCACCACTGAATGGTTCAAGACAGACAGTGGTGTCGATTTTAACAATGTTCCCAGTGAATCCAGCATGTATCAAATCGATAACTATATCGAATTGGATACGGCCCTCAATGGCCTGGTTTCGGGACAATCAGACAACAATGCTGGCGGCAACAGCCGGAATTATGTCCAGGTAGATGGCTTGAGCAGTTTTTCAGGCGGAACCATAGGCGCAGAAATGGAAGCACTGCCACTTCCGGTCGAATGGTTGGCTTTTGGTGTAAAACTACAAGGCAACGATGCGCAGCTAGACTGGTCAACTGCCAATGAGGTAGATGCATCAATGTTTCTGATTGAGCGATCAATTGATGGCACCAACTTCGTTGAGATAGGGACGGAGGGTGCAAAAGGTACGGGACAGGGTATCACCCACTACGAATTTACGGACAAAGGTGCAGCGCAAATTGTGGCCAATAAAGTATTCTACCGCTTACAGGAAATAGACCTCAATGGGACCCGACATAGTAGCAATGTCATTGAGTTGAGATTGCCAGAATTGGAGAAAGCTGTTTGGTTTACACTCAAACCTGTACCTGCCAATCAGCATTTGACCATCCAATATAGGGTACCAGTCGGAACCGGCCAGCTTGAGATCGTTTCCTTGTTGGGCCAGCGAATCTACCAACAGCAAATCGATGGAACAGAAGGGAGTTTGTCCATTCCGGTTCAGGCTTTTGCAGCCGGATACTATTATCTCAAAATCAAGAGTCTCGGTCAGCAAAAGGTCCAAAAATTTCAGATTGTTCACTGATCCAGATAGAATGTGAATGAATATG
>JBCBZF010001060.1:0-2511 GCA_039815525.1 Bacteroidota bacterium
CAGCAGCGTGACGGACATGCTGGCCATGTTTGAGGCCCTGATCCAGTTCGAAACTGCGTGATGGACATGGGGAAGACCAGTTTACAAACATTATTTGAGTGATGATATCCGTGCCGGTGCGGCTTTGAACATCAATGCCTTCAACCCTTCTACCGTTACCAATTTCTTCCACGCAACACCATTGCGGCTGGATGTTTTTCTTGCCTATCAGTTGGAGGAAAAACTCAATGCGAAGGCTGAGTTGCGTATTTTTGGCCCGACGAATTTTACCGCAGAAGAGAGCCGGACGCTTTACCCTGAGTTGAACCTTTCTGCCGACTATCGGATTACGCCACAGTTTTCGGTTTTTGCCCAGGTAAACAATATGCTCAATACCAGATATCAGCGGTGGTTCCTCTACCCGGAAAGGAGAATTGATTTTATGGCTGGAATTTCTCTTTCATTCTAAAAAAAATCATTACTTTGTAAATAACTTGTTTACAGGCTTGTATTGCCATATTGTTCTTTCCCATGCGAATCACTGAATTGAACCGATACCTTGCTGAGGCACTGCACAGAAACGAAGTCGTTTCTGTAGCAGAAATTGGCAGTATTCGGCTCGCGTATCAAGCTGCCAGAATCAATTCGGATGGTAAAACCATTCATCCACCTAAAAAATCTATCTTTTTTTCCCAAACTGTCGATTCTGGCGCACTTATTGAGCGATATTTGATTGAGGAACAACTGTTTCATCCTGAAAGTGCACGTGAGGCATCAAGGGTTTATCAGGAGCACCTCTTGCGGGAATTGCATCAACATGGATATGTCTCAATTGGACAATTGGGAACACTCCGTCGGAATGCTGAGCAGGAATTGACATTCCAATCCGCCGAAAACGAATCAAATGATCTCAATGATGCGTTCTTTGGTCTTCAACCTTTGGCAATTAAACAAGCCAAACGGTCATCTGAAAAACCGGTCGTTATACAAACACCAATGAAAAACGAAACCAATGCGAAGAAATCTGGATTCCTTCGCTTCCTCGGTTGGAAAATGACCTTGCTCCTCGTGGTTCTAGTGGCCGCGGGCGCCGCTCTATTCGCCTTTAACCAATGGGATAAAGCGCAGCAATCTCAAACCATTGTTGTAAAAACTGAAACAGAATCAGCTTTTCCCTCTTATACCCAAACTGATTCATCTACTCCTGAGGCAACGGAAGTGGTTGAAGCTGGTACGTCTACAGATTTGCCAGTATCCCAATCACAAGCTTCCTCAGAACAAGCAGTTCCGCAAAAAATATCAGTTAAAAAAGCACCTCCTGCAAATGCAAGAGTTGCTGCAACAAATCCATCTCAGAAAACCCGGTCAACTGATTCAACAGAGCCAACATCCGATCAGCCTGAAGAATATCAGAACTGGGTGGACATTTCTGTGCTTGATACGGGGAGTGAAGCCCCTGTCCAGGTAAGTCGTGGAGGTGATATTGCCATGCCGGATATTGACAATGGAAAGTACCACTTAATTGCTGGTAGCTTCTATCGTCTCGACCAGGCAGAACAGTTTGTGCGTCAGATGCAATCTGAAGGATTTACACCAACCATTTTAAAGGGAGATAGCCTGCGTGATCGTCACCGCGTTTCTATTTTTCGGAGCGACTCTCGCAAGGATGTCGAATCGTACGCCACCAAACTCCGTCGCCTCGGACGTGAGCCCGGATGGATTTACGAAGACTATCCCAACGATTAGATTGACTAAATAAGCTTGTATGAAAGCCCAACGACACTTCCGATTTACACGGACCATCCGTGCGTCACTGATTTTTGGCCTCCTCTTTGGAGGCATTAGCATTTTTGCCAGCGCGCAGAGTGCATACTATCATTTGATCACAGCCAGCTTCGATTCTTTCGAAAAGGCACACGCCATGGTGGAGGATTTGAAAGGTCAGAGTTATACGCCTTTGATTTTGTTCCCTTCTGAAGACGCCAAGGTATACCGTGTGTCTATTTACCACTCTACTAACCGATCTGAGGTTGCGAAGTATCAGAGTGATCTGAAAGCCAGAAGAAAGCGTTCTGGTTGGATCTTGACACTGGGAAATCCTGGCTCTCCCGCTGAGACAACTGCAGTTTCACGCGGAGGTACTGCCACTGCCCGGCTCAGTGAAACGGGACAATACCACCTCATTGTTGGTAGTTATAATGATTTTGCCTCAGCCAATAATCTTCAGGAAACCCTGAAAGGCCAGGGGTATGAACCTTATATTATTTTTCCGACTCAGGACCAGAAATCTTACCGGGTTTCAGTTTATCAGGCTGATAACAAAGGTGAAATTAAAGCCTATAACAAACTCCTGAAAAAGCGGGGTAAGGAAAAAGGATGGATTTATGAAGGAGATGCATCCACAAATACCACTTTGGGATCAGGCCTTCGTATGGCCACGAGTCCGGCACCCGTTACCAGCTCGGGTAACGAAGCTGTCTATCATTTGATTGGGGGTAGCTTTAATACCTTTGATCAAGCGTATAATTTTGC
>JBCBZF010000831.1:0-3327 GCA_039815525.1 Bacteroidota bacterium
AGGTCTATGAGCTACGGCTTAGGGACGAGTTGTGCAATACAGCCAAAGCACCTCGTTGGGCCATTGCCTATAAATACAAGGCAGAAGAGGCCATTACGCAGCTTGAGTCTGTTTCGTACCAGGTTGGACGCACAGGAAAAGTTACGCCGGTTGCTAACCTGAAGCCAGTCATGCTGGCTGGCACCCTTGTCAAACGTGCCTCTATTCATAATGCGGATGAAATTGAGCGTTTGGGCCTACACGAACTTGATATGGTAAAGGTAGAAAAGGGTGGTGAGATCATTCCCAAAATTACCGGAGTCCTCCGGCAGAAGCGGAAAGCAGGAGCAGGAAGCATCAGATTTCTTTCCCATTGTCCAGATTGTGGGACGCCCCTGGTCAGGGAAGAGGGCAATGCCGATCATTTCTGTCCCAATGTCAATGGATGCCCACCACAAATTAAAGGACGGATCATTCACTTCGTCGGAAGGAAAGCAATGGACGTCGAGGGAATTGGTACCGAAAGTGTCAATCAACTGGTCGAAGAGGGCCTGATCAGCAATTATGCCGATCTTTACGACCTGACCTACGACCGCTTGATTGAGCTGGATCGCTTCGCTGACTTATCCGTTCGTAACCTACTTGAAGGTCTGACAAAGAGCAAAGAGCAGTCATTTGAGAAGGTGCTTTTTGGTTTGGGCATTCGTTTTGTAGGAGAAACAGTAGCAAAAAAACTGGCACGATACTTCCGCCATGTTGAAGCCATTGCCGCAGCCGATGTCGAAACACTGATTGCAGTACCCGATATTGGTCAGCGAATTGCAGACAGTGTAGTAGAATTTTTCAGCAATTCGAACAATCGGCAATTGGTAGAACGTCTTAAACTGTCAGGATTACAGCTTGAATTGACAGAAAAAGCAAGTGGTTCTGATCAGCTAAATGGAAAAAGTTTCGTAATTTCGGGTGTTTTTGCTACGTATAGTAGAAACGAGCTCAAGCAGCTGATCGAGGATAAAGGTGGAGAAATCAAAAGCTCCGTCTCCAGTAAAACAAGCTATTTGCTTATTGGTGAAGGCGCTGGACCTTCCAAACTCAGCAAAGCCGAAAAGTTAGGCGTTTCTATCATCTCCGAAGAAGACTTTCAGAATCTCATTTAATGGAGTGGCTCAACGATTTAAAAGATAAGTTTAGCAGGCGCCGCATCAGAAACCTGGACCGTACCAAAGAGTACCCAAGGGATTTTGTTGATATCGAGAGTGCACAAAACATTGGCATCATTGTCAATACCAACATTCTCCTGCCTGAAGATCTTGCCATTTTGAAGAAATACGTTGAAGGCCTGAAGAAACGAAAGAAAAAGCTTCTGATCATTGAGCTGAATTTCCATAAGAACTCAGAAGCAAGTTTCAACACCACTGGAGCCCAGACCATTTTCATCAACCCCTCTAAGCTCAACTGGCTCGAGTACCCCAATCCCGCAATCGAGAATCAGATCCGCAAGCATGAGATGGACATCTTGATCGATTTTGATTCATCTGATCATCGTACATCAAAGTATGTTTGTAGCATCGCCCGCGCCAAAACCCGCACGGGTATGTATCATGAAGATTATGAAAGCTGTTATGAACTGATGATCAACCAGCCCGAGAGCAATGGTATGAAGGGCATGATCAAAGAGTTCGACTACTTTCTCAACATGATCGACAAGTAAGACTGATTGTTATTTTTTTCAACTTTACATCATGGATTCTTTTCAAGGAACCGGCGTCGCGCTGGTTACACCCTTTCGGGCTGATCTGTCCCTTGATCTGGAGGCATTACGTGGCATCGTAACGCGCCAGATTGACGGTGGAACAGAGTACCTGGTGGTTCTGGGAACCACTGGCGAGACAGCCACGCTCAGCGAAGCTGAGCAAGCACGTGTCATCGAAACTGTCCTGGAAGCCAATGATAAACGGCTGCCCATCGTATTGGGTGCAGGCGGCAATGATACGGCCAAGGTGTGTAAACAGGTGGAGTTGGTCAGCAAACGCTACCAACCGGATGCCATCCTATCTGTGAGCCCTTACTATAATAAACCTTCCCAGGAAGGTATCTACCAGCATTATAAAGCAGTTGCGGCCAGTACGGATGCAGACGTCATCCTGTACAATGTCCCGCCAAGGACGGCATCTAATATCACTGCAGAAACCAGCCTGCGACTTGCACATGATATACCCAATATCAAAGCCCTGAAAGAAGCATCCGGGGATTTTGACCAGTTCTGGGAGATTCTTCGACAAAAACCTGATGACTTTGCGCTACTTTCCGGTGATGACCCACTTACCCTGCCAATGATTAGTCTTGGAGCGGTAGGCGTCATTTCAGTTTCCGCCAATGCGCTTCCTGCCGCGTATTCACAAATGACACGGGCGGCTTTGGCTGGTGATCTTCAGCTGAGTCAGCGATTGATGTATCAACTCAAACCATTGATTGATCTCAATTTTGCCGAAGGCAATCCGGCCGGTGTGAAGATGATGATGGAATGCCTGGGGATTTGTCGCTCTGAGGTGCGCCTGCCACTGGTACAGGGATCAGGAAAGCTTCGTGAAGCCATGCAAACCGTCCTTCGGGTTGGAAGCCTTGCTTAATCGACGACTAAATACATTTTGAATACGCGACTCCGGCTAATTGCCGGAGTTTTTTTATCCCCTCCCCTGGCCTTCTTACCGAAAAAGGTGCACGTACTTTTCTGGCATTCTTTCGGACTGGTGAAATTGATTAAGGAGAAGAAAAACCAGAAAGCCCAATAACAACGTTATATTTAAATTCATCATTATATTCTGAGCGAAAAAGAAGCGTAACCAATGTGGTTACGCTTCATCCTTTAGCTAGCTTGTAGTAGCAGGTTGAGACCCTAAGCGTTCTTGGATTCTTGGATCTCTTTGCGAATTTCCTGCGCGAGAACTTTCACATCCTGCATAGCTTTACGGGCACGTGTGCCAGCAGCTTTATTTCCTTTGTCGTAGAACTTTTGAAAGTCTTCAGTTGATACAAGTACCAAATTCTTGAGTTGTTCAAATTTTTCCATGTTGTCCAAATTTTGGTGATGACAGCAAATTAGAATATTTCTGATGTAAAGCAAAAATCTACGCTAATATAGCAGGAAGCTCGATTTTTTGGTAAACGCCCTGCTGAATTTTTTCCCGAATTTCTTCAAAAGCATTCAGGGTATAGTTCACATCTTCCTCGGTATGACCAGCTGTTGGAATGTGGCGGAGAATGAACAAACCTTTTTCAACTAATGGGTAAACGACCGGAGATGCAAAAATCTTATAGTTGTTGCGCATGTCCATAACCAGGCCAACG
>JBCBZF010001284.1:0-1685 GCA_039815525.1 Bacteroidota bacterium
AAGGATATGAAGGTGGCCCCCAGCTCTGGGCCTAACGCTAATTTTTTAAGTGCGTTGAATAATCACAATCCGAACATTCCTCAAATTTCTATCTGGGGCAATGAAAACAGCCCGATTCACTGGCGTTTGGTCAGCTCTTATGACTCTGACAATACCACTGATATGACTTATGTATGGGTTGCCAATGGCATGCGTGCTGCTTACAATGGTTTCTACGTATCGAATCAGCAGATGGCAACTTTGTATACGTATTTGGGGATCTTCAATCCATCTTTTTGGTGGGCAAGCGCCATTTATCAGCACCGTGCCCTTTCCTGGAAGCAAGGACGGGACTGGCTGGACAATAGCGAAAATCTTTGGGTAGGATTGATGAATTGCGAACGTTGGGAAACGGTTACCACTACTCAACCAACGCACATATGCTTCCTCCAACAATTCAATCCATCCTTCACTTTTGACTGTTTTGACAATTGTAGTTTTTCTGACCCAAGTTGTTTTGTGCAGCAAACCACTACTTCAAGTGTTTTGGTGCGATACGGTGCAGATGGCTTTTTCTGTGAAGACCGCCAAACCATTGAAGGTTTGCCTGCAAGCAATGTCTATGAAGCGCGTGGCGTCAATCACAATGATGAAGTGGATACCTCGAATGGCAATACAGCCAATGGCAATGACGAAATGCGCCGCATTTTTGACTTGATCTGGGACCGTAATGACTTTTTCAATACCGGAAAAGTTGGGATTGATTGTTAATCAAGCGCATGAAATATTGGCTTTACTTTCTGATGGGCATGGCATGTTTCAGCTGTGCCCGTCAGAACATTCCGCCCCGGACCAATGCGTCCGGAGAAGTGGTCAGATTGGAACCCATCTGGCAGATTCCCCTGCATGCCGCCGGGAAAACCAGCAACAGCGTCATCGACGCCCATCTGGTGCATGACCAAAAGGTAATCATCGCCACCACCACCGGTGCCAATCAGCGGGCGCTGAGCTGTGTCGATGTGGAAGACGGGACAAGACTATGGGAATGGCAGGACGCTTTCGAAGGCCCGGAAGCTTATTACGATATCCGTGATGCCTATCTTTTCGATGAGGTCTTGTACTACAATCATGGCAGTCGCCATTATGGGATCAGCCTGGCCGACGGTCAGACAGTGCGAAAATCGACTGGACATTCATGTTGCCAAACTTATATGTCGGCGACTGGCGACCAGCTATTCAGCAATGGACCGGTTTCAGATACCCTGGCAGGCTTTCAAAGCAATGCATTGTACCAAATTGACTTAGCTTCTGGTAGGGTGTCGCAGCGGTTGGTGCCGTATTTTTCTCAGGAGCATATTGCCGCAGGCAATCGCATCGGTGATGTGACGGGATTTGTGCCTTTTGATGAGAAAATATTGGTGGTGTATCAGGAACCCGCTTCAACCTATGCCTGGCGTTCATTCCTGGGCGTATTTGATCTCACAAGCCAAAAGTGGGTCTACGAACGGATGCCGATCAATGAAGCTGCTACCGATGGGGTATTGTTTCATAAACCAGTCATTCATGACCAAAAGATATATGCCATTGTGGGGAATACGGTCTACCATCGATCCCGATGGCCTGACCGACGGCGGAGGCACCATCGGCGTGAACGACCTCACCGCCGGGCCCGCAGAAATCCAGCAGCAGAGCCTGCTCATCAGCTA
>JBCBZF010001080.1:0-2446 GCA_039815525.1 Bacteroidota bacterium
CTCGTGGATGAGGTCACAGCCGTGGGCGACGCGCGCTTCAAGCGCAAAAGCCAAGCCGTATTCGCAGAGCGTATGAAGAGTTCCAGCGCCATTGTCCTCCATTGCGACCGACGACCGATTCAAAACGGCAAAGCTGAGCCAGGAATCCTATCCGTTTACGGTCGAATATACTGGAGAACATGAAATTCGTGGCTTGATGTACTTCCAAGCCTGGCGGCCATTGTATGCAGAAAATTTGTCGGTACAAAGGTCCAGTTTAAAAGTGATTGTACCCGCCAGCCTGGATATCCGTTTTTTGGAGGAGAATATGCCGGCGCCGGCAAAGGTCTCTATGACTGATGGGAAAAAAATCTACTTCTGGACCGTGGACAATCTCAAGACGGTGGAAAAGCAAGCTTATGGTCCTAAGTTTGATGAATTGGTGCCCATCGTGCATCTGGGACCCAATGATTTCGAAATTGACAATCGAAAAGGTAATGCCAGCACCTGGAAAGAATTCGGAAAATTTTTCTACGAACTCAACGACAATCGCCAAAAACTACCGGCTTCCCTCGCACAAAAAGTCAGGGATTTGACGGCTGACAAAAAGAGTAAGGAGGCCAAAATCAGAACTTTATACCAATACATGCAGGACAATACCCGCTACGTGAGTATTCAACTTGGCATTGGTGGTTGGCAGACTTTTACGCCTGAATATGTTTATGAAAATGGCTACGGCGATTGCAAAGCATTGAGCAATTATATGAAAAGTATGCTGCAGGAAGTCGGCATCGAATCGCATGTTGCGGCTGTTTATGCCGGTGCCAATGCTGCGGACATCAAATACACCTTTCCTTCCAGTCAATTCAATCATGTCATTCTGTGTGTCCCCAATGGACAGGATACGGTTTGGTTGGAATGTACCAGTAGCAATCTTCCCAGTGGATATTTGAGCGATTTTACCGAAGATCGCCACGTTCTCCTGTATACCGAAGAAGGCGGAAAACTGGTCAAAACGCCCAGCAGTACGCCTGAACAAAATCTACAATTTCGTCAGGTCGCAGTAAGGCTCAAGGATAATGGCAATGCAGATGTCAAAACGCGGGTATTTGCCACCGGTTCTCAACAGGATGACTTTCGGAGGATCGATGACGAAGCTTCTGAAAAAGAACAAGAAGAATTTGTCCAGCAACGAATTGATGCCGGCAGCTTCGATCTGATTGAATATGACTTTCAAGAAGTACCACATGCACCTGCCCCTGGCTATCAATTAAGCTATGAAATCCAGGCCACCAACTGGGCAAAACAATCCGGTAGCCGCATCTTCCTTAAGCCAAATGTTTTGGGAAAATTGTCAGTTTCGGTCCCGAAAGTGGATGAACGCAAACAAAAAATAGTCTTAAAAGCCAATTTTCTGGATCGGGACTCGGTACTGTATCATTTGCCGGAAGGTTACACCATCGAGAGTAAACCGGAGCTCCCTCTCGAGATCAAAAGCAGTTTTGGCTACTACAAATGTGATATTCAGATACCTGAAGCGGGAAGCATTTTGTACATTCGGGAAATGCGGATGACCAAAACCGAGCTACCAGCGAGTGAATATGAAACATTGCGCAACTTTTTCAGACAGCTATCTAAAGCAGACAACCTCCAAATTGTTCTGTCAAATCGGTCCTAAGCTCAATACGCTTTTGACCAAGAGTGGGATCATTCTTTTCCTGGCTTTGTGTATTTGGGCACCGGTTTCAGCACAGCCCAATACCTTGAGTCAAAAGGGGAAGTATGCCTGCGATCAAAAAAAATATCCTGAAGCCATTGCCTATCTCAATCGCGCTTTGCAGGATTCTTCTCTCCTCTCCAATAACAACTACATCAATGCCAGGCTCTATCGGGCCAAAAGCATTTTGAGAATGTTGGAGAAATCCCAACAGCCTGTTTTGACCGATCCGCTTTATGTGGCGTGGTTTGATCTGAAGCAAGCTGAAAAGTACAATGTGAAGCGGAAGCGTTCAATGCAAATTGATAGCCTGAAAAGGGAAATGATTCCATTCCTGATTACGACCGGCTCAGCCTGGCGGGTCAAAGGCGTACGCATGCTGTCTCCCGAATATCTTCGCAAGGCAAATCAATATGCCATCATGGCCGTTGGCCTGGTCCGCAATCCACAAACATTATTGCTCCGTACCCAAACCGCTCTGGCGCTGGGTGATTCAGTGGCTGCATACAAAAGCATTGGACGTGCAAAAAAGCTCTATCAACATGGCGATACCAGCCGATTGGACTTGAGTATCTGGCAGATTTTTGAGCAGAAAGCATTGCTGGATATTGTCTTTAGCCAATCCCGCGATCCGGAAAAAGCACTTCAATGTCTGGATGAAGGGAAATCCGCTCTCAAAGGTGAATGGGCGAAGATCCTCGTCCGGGGAGATTCATATTCCAATATTCATATCAGTAAGCTGGAAAAACA
>JBCBZF010000229.1:0-7708 GCA_039815525.1 Bacteroidota bacterium
CCCCAACTAAAGCAACATGTTGATCGCTGGCATGCAGCCAATTAATTAGCTGTTTATTGCTCAATCCCCAATCCCAAAATGACTACCCTGGGAATATGGTGGCTGGAATCTCGAAGCCATGGATGCCCATGGCGGGTGGATCGCTACAGCCCGCGATTTGGTAAGATTGCTGGTCGCAGTAGACGGATTCACGACCAAACCCGACATTCTCAGCCAGTCTTCTATCAACAGCATGGTCAGTCCCTCGCCGCACAACAATGGCTACAGCAAAGGCTGGTCCGTCAATCAATTCAACAATTGGTGGCATACGGGTGCCCTGGACGGTACGGCCAGTATTTGGGTGCGCTCAAGTGGTGGATTCACCTGGGCCTTGATTCTCAATAAGCGGATCATCAATGCCAATGCCAACAATTTCTGGGCAGGCCTGGACAATCTGCCCTGGAACTGCGTCTCGCAAACTAATAACTTCCCTACCCATGACCTCTTTGATTTCCCTTCCGAGAACGCTTTTTCCCTCAGCATCAGCGATATCTCCACCAGCAGCATGAAACTGAGTTGGAATGGTGGCAATGGAGAGAAAAAGATCCTGGTTGCGAGAGAAGGTGGTCCGGTGGTGAACTTTCCGCTGGATGGGGTGGATTATAACGCTGATGCGAGTTTTGGCCAGGGAGATGATCTCGGAGACGGCATGTTTGTGGTGTACAATGGCACTGGCAGCGAGGTGGTGGTCAATGGATTGGCGGCCAATAAGCAGTATCACTTTCGCCTCTTTGACTACAACCAAAACACTGGCACTGGGAATCATGCTTTGTATCAACTCCACCAAAGTCCACAAGCTGCCGCGGTCGCGACCATCACCAATCTGGATGACCTCCAGGCAAGCGGGATTGCGTTTTACCCCAATCCCACCAATGATCAACTCCAATTGCAATTCAGCCAATCGGATCTCTGTGATGAGATTGTGTTGACAAATTTGCAGGGACAAGAGATGCTTCGGCAAGGGATTTCTGGTATGAACCCGCGTCTGTCCCTGGCTGACTTACCTGCTCAGCTGTACATCATCAGTTTCTTCCAGAAAGGACAAAGAATGGGCAGTGCCCGTCTGGTCAAACTCTGATGCGTTTTTTCTCCTGATCTGAAACCTATCTAAAGATCCTGACATGCAAAAAATCATGTTACCGGTCGCCGTCATGGCGGTCGGCCTACTCCTCACTGTCTTCAGTTTTTTCTCCTCTGCCTCCGGTGGGGAGATTGATATCGAGATCGACAAGGCTGCATTCATCATGCCTGCGGCACACAATGTATATGCCAATTCCGAAGCCCTCAATGGCAAATATTACCTGTTTAAGGCGAAGGTAACCAACACTTCTGATGCGACGCTGGAAGATGTGGTGGTCAGATATCGTGTCCCTGGTTACATAGAATGGACGGAGATTACGGAAATTGGAGAAATGTTTGGTGGACAAACGGCATCGATTGTCTGCTATCCGAAGTTCAAGGAAGACATCACAGAGAAAATGACTGAATCGGTGGAGAAAGCTGAAATTGACATCTCCTGGGATGGGGCAGATGAGGACGACATCATTGAGGAAGAATTCTCTTTCAAAATTGTCAACCGCAATGACTATGTCTTTACCAATCTTCCGGCGGAAGAAATTGCAGGTTGGGCTGATGTCTTCAGCAATGATGATTTGTTGGCTTGTTATGTAACCCCCAATGATCCAATTGTCAAATACTATACCCAGATCGTTCAGGAAAAAGTCTTAAAAGGAGAAGCCGCTTCGGTAAGCAAAGATCCGAAAGAGGCAGTCCGGTTCATGTTGGGCATTTATGAAGCCACGCGCATGGCACATATGGTGTACAGCGGCACCAAAGGCATTCCCCAATCCCTGGATGATGTGTCTTCTTTTTCGCAGCACAACCGACTGCCCCGCGAAGTCATCACCGGCAACACCGGTCTCTGTCTGGAACTGAGTCTCTTGTACGCCAGTGTGATGTCAAGCGCCGGTATTGATCCGATCATCTATCTCATTCCCGGCCATGCGTATCCCGGTTTCCGGATGAATGGGCAATACTATGCAATTGAGGCGACTGCCATTGGAGGAGAAGGTTTGGGCAGCATTGGCAGTGCAGAAGACGCTTTCAACAAAGGACAGAAAGAGCTACAGGAATTTATTCAAAAAGCGCAGATGGGTGATCCTCGCTACTCGATTGTAGATGTACATGCCTTGAATGCCGATGGTGCGACTCCAATGGCCTTACGAGACGATGCTTTCCTGCGAAAGAAAGTAGATGAGATCGCCGCAAATTTTGGTGGAGGCGGTTTTGAGTTGACGCAGAATGATGGCAATGGCGGAATGGTTCAAAACACAGGTGGCGGTGGACAGAGTAGCGGTGGTGCAGCGGGCAGACGTTCTCCCGGTCCCCTGGCCTTCAGCATTCCCGGAGGCTGGCAGACGGCCAGTTATCCATTCCCACAAATGCCAATTGTCAGCTTCAGCGCCTGGTCGCCGGACCAATCCGCCAATGCCGTGGTCTATGATGTACCGGCCAGCACCGTTCAGGAAGCAATGTATTTCGTGGCCCAGGAACTACGGAATATCGGCAGTCAGGTAGAGTTTCAGGTCAACGGTAACCACGTTCAGGGCAATACCTATTCTGCCAATGGACAATACGTCTGGAAAGGGAAGGCAGCTGCTACCGCAGGTGGCATTCGCATCGTAGCCGTCGGCTCACCACAACCATTTTACAATCGCTGGTCTGCGACCATCAATTCCGTTTACAATAGCATTCGATAATGAAATATTTTGCATACATCCTCACCCTTGGTCTGCTGAGTTTGACCTGCCATCTTCCGGCCCAGCAATTAAGTCAGAAGATTGAGATGAACCTGGATAAGCTTGGCAATGCCAATCTGACCCTGTCCATGAAAATGGGCGCCAGCCAGTGGCAAAATTGGATTCAAAGTCTGGGCAACAATCCCGCTGCGCTCAAACGACAAGTCGAACGGGATATGCCGGCCTTTTTTCTGGATGATTTTCAACTGGAGAAAAATGACATGGAACGCTCTTTTACCCTTTCTCTCAAAGCCTACGGGGTGTGCAAAGTGGACAAAAGAGGAAATTGGGTACTGGAAACGGATGATAAGGATGTCGATCTGACGGAATTAACCGATCACAAATTCATGTATGTCAATAGCCCCGCCGAGTACGGTGGCCAGCTACAACAAACCACCATTGTGGAATTCCCTGAAGAAGCGCAAGCAATCAAAGTAGATGAGGATGCCTACGGTAAAACGGTCTTCAAATTTGACATGGAAGGAGACGCCGGTGGAGGTGGATGGATGCGTTATACCGGCATTGTCTTATGCGTCCTCGGTGCTGCCTGGGCTGGATGGGAAGTCTTGCGAAATAGATAATTGGCGGATAGAGGGGCTGGTTCATATTCCATTCAGGATACTTTTGCTTAATTTGGAAGAGATTCCGTTCCACGGCCATCAGCTTCCATATTGAGATGAATCAGCCCGCATTTTCCAATCTTGTTCAGCAAATCCGCGATGGAGATGGAAAAGCAATGTCCTATGTGTTTGGCGAAAGCAGTCAGTACTGTATCCGTACATTGATCAAGAAGACAAATTGCGACATGGCTGATGCTGAAGACATTTATATGGATGCAATCCTGATTTTTCGGGAAAACATCCTTTCGGGCAAATTGAAGGAACTGACCAATATCAGGACCTATCTTTTTGGGATCTGTTGGAACCTATGGCGAGATTTTAACCGGAAGCAAATCAAAAGCCGAAAAGAAGAAAATGAGGTGGAAAGGCAGTTTCAGTTGCTGCATGAGGGGGAACTAGAGGATGATGCAAGAGAAGTCATTCAGCAGAAAATTAAGCTGGTAACAATGGGTTTACAGGCTCTGACCGATAAATGTCGTCAGTTGCTGACCTATGTGTATGTAGAAAAAAGACCTCAAAAAGAAATTGCCGAACGCATGGGTTTTGCCAGTGCTGGCGTGGTGAAGGTGAGCAGGCATCGTTGCTATCAGCAGTGGGTAAAAAAAATTGAACAACTTCAGACTCAGCTCAATGGATAATGATGATCTCATACTGATCAGCGATTTCCTTGCCGGAGAATTATCTGACAGTGAACGGGCGGCAGTCGAGAGACGCCTGAACCAGGACGAAGCCTTTGCTGCGCTACATGCCCAACAGGTGGAACAGATCCGCTTGTTACAGGCAATTGATCGGGCTGCGGTCAAAGAAAAGCTGAAAGCGCAGTACGCGACTTACAGAGGAGGTCGTGTTCGAAGCATGCGCTTGTGGACAGTGGGCTCTGCCGTCGCAGCGGCAGTGATTGCATTCTTTTTGTTCCGTTTTCTGATTGGGACCGAGGCTGAAATTCTCACACCCCGTCAACAGGCCCGGGCCTATCTCCAGCCTTATTCCCTGGTAAATGAACGCGGGGAAGACAGCCTGGCATCTGATGTAGAACTGGCCTATGAGATCTATCGGGCCGGAGACTATGACGCTGCCATCAGCCTGCTGGAACCCCTGTTGTTGAAGATGCCTGATGATGATACGATTCGCCTGTGCCTGGCTGAAAGTTACAGTCAGGTAGGTATGTATGCCGACGCCATTTTTCATTTGGAACATTTGCCTGAAAATTCTCCCTTTCAAGATGCTGTACAGTGGCGTCTGGCCCTGAACAAACTTCTGGGGGGAGAAAAAGATGAAGCAAAGATATTGTTGACGCAAATTGCTGGTATGGATCACTATCGTGCCGCGCAGGCTGATACCCTCTTGAATGTAATCGACCAAGGGGAATGAATGAAACCAATTGCCCATGTTTTGCTGCGATTCTTTTCTCTCATTATGTAAGAAAAATCTTCTTCTCATTGGCCTGACTTTGTGGGCAGCTTTGGGGATCTCTCAAACCAATCCCGGCCTCCAATACCAGTCTTTTATCAGCCTGGAAAGCCGCCTTTACCAAAGAGGCGATTTTCTGGCCGGACTTGGTCTCTTTGGGACCCTGAATGAAAATGAGGTCTTTTCCCTCTGGGCGAAGTGTGGGCTACTTGGATTCGTGACGACAGATAATGTCTTTGAAAACAGGGACTTTTGGTTGTTTATCCCTTTTTCAATTGGACTGGAAAAAAAACATGACCGACTGGGCTATGGGATTTTTTCAGGAATAGATGGTGTGATTCCCTTCGGGAGAAAACGGAGTTTCCTTCTCCCACGGGCGGGAGGCTTTATCGCGTTGCCGCTTTCCGCCCGCATGCAGTGTAAAATCAGCCCTGCCTTAACCTATATTCCGAATGAAGATCGCTTCGAAACGGTGATTGATGTATCCCTTGAATGGGGTATTTCCCATAAATAGCGTCGAACCAGGCTGCTGATTCCTGCGTAAAATGCGGAAAAGCCGTAAATTTGCCTCAGCCTGATTGATCACATGAAAAAATACCTCGCATTACTCCTGATTCTCTTCACCGGCTGTGGCACGGATCTGCAAACCAAAAATTGGGCGGCAGAGTCTCTCAAGAATGATCGTGCCTACACAGTGATCCCGGATATATTTGAGTTTCGGTATGCTGAAAACATCGGCGTGGCATTTAGCTTCCTGACAGATTTGAGCGATGGCCTGCGTTTGCCGCTCATCATCAGCTCTGTCTTGCTGGCATCTTTGATGATCGTATATCTGGCCTGGAAATGGCGCCAACTCCCTTTTGCCCAACTTTTACCGCTATTCTTAGTCCTCAGTGGAGCCATGGGCAATCTGATCGACCGCATCATCAATGGCTATGTGATCGACTTTCTCCATTTCCACTATCATTACGAATACAACTTTCCCATCTTCAATGTGGCAGATGTGCTGATCTTTTGTGGTGTGGTCCTGATGATTTTTCACTATGCGAAAGGGCGATACGCGGAGGCACCCATCTAAGAGACTGTTTTGACATGCTTATTCCATTCTACAGGCCAGATTTTCCGAACCTGACTATGTGATCTAAACGGCGCGCGCTATTCCGCCATTCATCTCACTTGTCAGAACCCTGAACTCCGGCTTGTATAATCTGAAGCCGAATCCCAAACAGTCTCTCATAGCCAAAATTTTTTCTGAAAAAATCTTCTAAATGTCTGCTTGCCTACATCCCGGTGTGCAGATAGGATAGATATTTGGTCATACTTTCAGCTAACGCCCCAAGGGCAGGCTTCAAAATTGTCTAGCAGAAGTTGATTCATAGATGATGGTTACAGGCCGGTCTGAGACTGGCCTGTTCTTTTACACACAGGAACATGCCAATTACCATTAACAACCAAAATTTTGACCAATCTGTCCTGGCTGCCGATAAACCGGTGATCCTTGACTTTTGGGCCAGTTGGTGCGGACCCTGTCGGGAGTTGGACCCGCTGATCAAACAAATGGCCGATGAATTACGCGAGAAAGCCGTGGTTGGGAAAGTCAATGTAGATGACAATCCCGAGCTGTTAGAGCGTCTGGACATCATGGGCGTACCGACCGTCCTGATGTTTCAAAAAGGAAAAGAGGTAGACCGAACCCTGGGTTTTGTCCCGAAGGTGATTTTGGATAAAAAATTGTCTGCCTTCCTCTAAGAATTTTTTCCTTAGTTGAGTCGTGATGGCTCCGGACCGTAAGGTCTGGGGCTTTTTTTTGAAAAATTTTTCGTGGCGTAAAATAATGGTGGGAATTGTCGGTTCTCAGTAAAAACATTGTCTCCATGAAAAGAAACCTACTCCTGATAATCTGTTGTGTCATGTGTTGGCAACTAGCGGCACAGAATGCCCACCATTATATGTATGCCAATCGCGACCGGGAAACCATCCATACCAAAGCTTTTCTGAAGACAGAGCAGTTGGAAGGCGCTTTGGTGAAATATACTTGGCGACAGTTGGAGAAAGCCCCGGGAGAATATGACTTTCATTTGATTGAAGAGGATCTTTCTTTTCTGATGTCAAAGGGGAAAAAGCTGTTCATTCAATTGCAGGATGTCTCCTTTGATACGGCCATTGTCAATGTGCCTGATTATCTGCGGCAAAACCCGGTATACAAAGGCGGACTTGCCATTCAGTATATGTTTGCCAATGATCAGGACAAAATCAAACGGCAGGATGGGTGGGTGCCAAGACGATGGGAGCCTGCCTTTGCGGAGCGCTTTCATCTTCTGGTCCGGAAGCTGGGAGCTGCATTTGATGGGAGAATTGAGGGAATCATTTTGCCGGAAACCTCAATAGACTTTGGTACCACAGGTAAGTACTTTCCGGATGGCTATTCACCAGAAAGTTATCGGGATGCCATTCTTGCCAATATGGGAGTTCTCAAATCTGCTTTTCCCAAAAGTGCGAAAATTCAATACACCAATTTTATGCCCGGGGAGTGGTTGCCATGGGATGATAAAGGCTATTTGAAGAGTCTTTATACATATGCCGCTGAACATCAAATCGGTATGGGAGGGCCCGATATCAAAGTCTGGAAAAAAGCACAGATGAATCATAGCTACGGCTTATTGAATCAGCATGGAAAGGATCTTGTGGTTGGGATGGCCATTCAGTGGGGAAATTATGAAGAAAAAAATCCTTTTAAGTCTGAGTGTAATTACTCTCCTCTTCCTGTTTTTACGTGCAGTCAATTTAGAATATCAAGTCCCGCCACGCGGAGAAATTAAGTCCGTACCGACAGTCCGACCC
>JBCBZF010000142.1:0-9199 GCA_039815525.1 Bacteroidota bacterium
GCCGCTTTCGTCGACGACGACGCGCTCGCCGACGCGACCCTCGCCGAGCAATTGCTAATAAAGATCGCCGAGTTAGTCAAATAGATTTAGTTGCGGATAAAAAGTTTGCTTTAGCTGCTGAAGCGATAGTTGATAATACAGGAAAGCCTGTGGGGGTGTTAGGCAATGGTGTAGAGTTCGCTGCTTTCTTCGATTATGTCAAAGAAGAAGAGCACTCCGTCTTCTTTCCCGCCAACGTATTGTTTTTCGTAGAAAAAGGACAACTCAACTTTAAAATCGAGCAGGAGTTACGCAGCATTCCGGCGCAGTCATTTGCATTGGTTCGCAAGTACACCTATAGTTCCATGTTTAAATCCTGGGCCAAAGAAGAAGGTTCAGCGGTCGTCTATGCCCTTGCTCTTCATGACGAACTCCTGAAGGATAATTTGCAAGAATTCAGGACGGTTGATCCTGATCAACCCATTCAGGATAAGCTCCTCCCGATCCAGGACAATCAGATTTTACGGGGATTGTTCAAAAGTCTCTCGATTTACCTGGATGAAGCGGGAGAAGTTGATACGGCTTTGGTCAGGCTTAAAATCCGTGAAGCCCTCTTGGGCATCACCAAAAACCACCCTGAATATATTTCACTCTTCGCTTCATTTTCGCAGTCAGAGAAAGCGGATCTCAGATTGTTTTTAGAACATAACTATCTGGAACAAAGACCGCTTGAAGAGTTGGCAAAGTTATCGGGACGGAGCCTATCTACCTTTCATCGCGAATGCAAGGCCATCTATGGTATCCCTCCGCATCGTTGGATCATGAAGCGCCGCCTGCAACGTGCCAAAGAGTTGATGCTCGTCACCCATAAAACTGCTTCTCAAATTTATCTGGATGTGGGCTTCGAAGATTTATCTCATTTCAGCCGGGCGTTTAAAAAAGAATTTGGGAAAACCCCCACCCAAATGAAAAACATGGTCAAATGAGCATTCGGGTAAAGCTGACTTGATAGATTTAGACAAGTCATTTGTCATGCATAGGATGATGAGAAATAAGAAAACATGCCGGCAAACCTGGCCTTTGGGCAGCATTCTGGCGGATCAACTGTCCAAGACCACAGCAGTGGTATCGGCTGGGGTTGTCGCGTATGTTTTTGCAAATAAGAAATCGAAATCAGGGCCTTTCATATGAGAATCTCCACATTGGTAAACGGATCTATTTCTTATTTTCCGGTCATAATAGGACGTAAGTATGGCGAATAACAACTGGCAAAGCCGCGACATTCCTGATCTGAACGGAAAAGTGATCATTGTTACAGGAGGCAACAGTGGCCTCGGGTATGAATCAGTCAAATCTTTTGCACAGAAAGGAGCAAGCGTCGTCATGGCCAGCCGCTCCAGAGAGAAAGCGGAAAAAGCAAAAGCTGAGATCATAAAGCTTGCTCCCCATTCAGACATCGACATCCTCAGTCTGGATCTGATGGATCTGGCCTCAGTAGCGTCTTTTGCAAATGCCTTTTCGCAAAAGTATGACCGTCTGGATGTTCTCCTCAACAATGCCGGCATCATGATGACGCCCTTCCAACACACCAAAGATGGCTTTGAAAGTCAGCTGGGGACCAATCATCTGGGGCATTTCGCCCTCACCGGCCGCCTGTTTCCACATCTCCAATCTACACCAGCTTCCAGAGTGGTCAATGTCAGTAGCCTGGCGCATCGACGAGGTGATATGGACTTCGACAATCTTCAATATGAAAACGGCAGGGACTATTCACCTATCAAATCGTATGGCCGTTCCAAACTGGCCAACCTCCTGTTTACCTACGAAATGCACCGCCGCCTGGAAGCGGCTGGTCTGAATATATTGTCTGTGGCAGCTCATCCAGGCGGCTCCCAAACCAATCTTGCCAATCATCTCGAAGGGAAATGGTGGTTTAAACTGCTCTGGCCAATCGTCACCTTCATGATGCAAACCGCCGAACAGGGTGCCATGCCACAAGTCCGGGCTTCTGTCGGTACCACCGTCAAAGGAGGTGAATATTACGGACCAGACGGACGAGGGGAGATGACGGGTAAAGCGGTGCTGGTTCAATCAACGCCTCTCTCTCATGATCCGGAAGCAGGCCGGCGCCTGTGGGATATATCTGAACAATTAACTGGTGTACAATTCCTTTCTTAAGTCATTCCAGTATGAAAAAAGTTCTCATTGTCGGGGCCACCGGTATGGTTGGCACCATCATCTTGCGACACTGTCTTGAATCAGACACCGTTGCTTCTGTCAGCGTGATCAGTCGCCGTTCGCTTCAGATCAATCATCCTAAATTGAAAGAAATCATCCATGATGACTTCTCTGATTACAGCGGTCTGGCACACTGCTTTCAAGATATCGACATTGCTCATTTCTGTATTGGGGTGTACACCGGTCAGGTTCCTGATGCAGAATTCAAAAAAATCACGGTTGATTATGCCATTGCTTTTGCAGATGCCGTCAAGCTCCATAGTTCCAATGCCGTCCTCTGCTTTTTAAGTGGTGCCGGTGCAGATTTAACAGAGAAAAGTCGTATTTCATTTGCCCGCTACAAAGGTATGGCGGAGAACTATCTGCTGAAGCGTGATTTCAGTGAATTGTATATTTTCAGACCGGCCTACATATACCCAGTTGAAAAGCGGAAGGAACCGAATGTGAGTTATCGTATCTTTCGGTCATTGTATCCTTTGATGAAACGCATTTATTCCAGTAGCGTGATCACATCCGAAGAGCTGGGTTTGGCCATGTTCAAGGCTGGCTTGGAAGGCGCGCCCAAAAGCATTCTGGAAAACGTGGAAATCAAATCAAGTCTTCAATCATAAATTATCATGGGGTGGATCATTGGTCTGGGAATCATCGCTTTAGCCATCTTTTTGTTTTTGCGGCTTAATCCCCAGTTCGGCGGGCGGATCTCTGCTGCGGACAAAGCTCGCTTCGCACAATCTCCCCAGTGGGATGGCAAAAAGTTTGTCAATCAAACGGAGACGAGCCTCGGTATCAGTCTGGGCGACATCCCCGGTTTATTGCGCCAGCAATTCGCCAAAGCGCCGGGAAGAGCACCCCAGAAGCCCATCAAAATGGTGAAATTTGATTCTGAAGCCTGGGACAGTAAACCAGATCAGCCAGCTTTCATCTGGTACGGACATTCGGCTTTGTTGCTACGCCTCAATAGCAAAACCCTACTCATTGACCCTATGCTGGGACCGGATGCCGCTCCGATCGCGCCCATTGCCAGCAAGCGATACAACCAAAACAGTCTCGCTCTCATTGATCAACTACCACAAATTGATCTGTTGTTGATGACACATGACCACTATGACCATCTGGATTATGCGAGTATCAAGCGGCTGCAGGGAAAAGTAGATCAGTATTTTGTTGCCCTGGGCGTAGGGCGACATCTGAGACGTTGGGGCATTGACATGAGCAAGGTAACAGAGTTTGACTGGTGGGATGAACAGCCCTTTAGCGACATCAGTGTCCGTTTTACGCCCAGCCGTCATTTTTCTGGAAGGGGGCTGACAGATCGGGCAAAGTCTTTGTGGGGTGGCTGGATTTTCAAAACGGAAGCACACAATATTTATTGGAGTGGCGATGGTGGCTACGAGGCCCATTTTCAGGAAGTTGGCGAGCGATTTGGGCCATTCGACTGGGCATTCATGGAATGCGGGCAGTACAATCAGCTCTGGCATCCCATTCATATGTTTCCAGAAGAAAGTGTTCAGGCAGCCAGAGAAGCTGGGGCAAAAAGAGCCTTCCCCGTCCATTGGGGTGGTTTCACCCTGGCCCTGCATGACTGGACCGATCCAGTGCTGCGCTTTGTGGCCGAAGCGGAAAAGCAGCAATTGCCCATCAGCACGCCAAGACCCGGCGAGATGGTCTGTTTAGGAGAAGAAAAAGATGTAGAGCCGTGGTGGGAAGCGGTTGAGGCTTAGCGCCTACAAAGACTCTTTCACTTCTGAAAAGAATGGAAGTAGCAGGAGAGAACATGGCGATCTTCTCCCCTGCTTATTGTAAAAATGTCCTAGCATCCACACGGACCGGTCTCTCTGACGGTTGTCCGCCCACATGCGTCCTTTTCGACTACATAGCTCTTACTTGTGCCACCGCAGAGAGACAACACGCAGCATATTGCAATGCAAACACCGGGATCATCCGCCCAATTGGACCCACTGCGTGCCCAGGCACGATAGGGCAACATCAGAAAAAGGAGAAACGTCATCGCCACGCTTAACTGCAAACGTGTTTTTTGCAGAAAACTTGGATCTGTATGTCCAGATTCAAAAAACGCCTTGCTTCTCTTGAGAGCGGCATCCATTTTATCCTTCCAACTAATGCCCGAGAGCCTTTCATAGGTTTTCTCTTCCTGTAACAGTCTCCGTTCTACATTTTTAGCAATTCGGTGACTGAAGCTTTCCGCCAGAAGGATAGGAAGTGGTAAGGCCCGAATGGCTGTATCCAGGTGCGAGACAATCTCCCTAATCTGAAATTCAAGCTCATCCCGAATGTCTTTGGACATGTGAGAGATATGATACGCCGCCTGAACAGCATTGAACTCCTTGTTGAGGATGTCTTTGTCAAAATCTTCCAGCGCGTCGAGGATGTAGGCGAGCTTCCCAAACTGAAATCCGATCTGAGACACGACTTCTACCTCTTCAAGCGCCCCGGATATCCTCGCCCCATTGGCAAAAACCTGAGCCGTCAATTTTGCCGTAACTTCACTATAAAATGCAATGGCATCAAGTGGCTGCGCAAGCTGATTCGGCTGCGCTTCACGTTCGATCTGCTCCAGAAACAGATCCCACATTTCGTTGACTGAAACGCCCGATTCTGCCAGCTGACTTTTTGCCTTTTTAAAATCTTTCGAAAAAATCGTCTTCAGGAGGTGCCATACGCTGAATTTCCACTTACTATCAATCAGATTATCCTTGAATTTCAGATCTGCCAACAGCACACTGACCCCCGCAGTATACTGCAAATGAGCAGGTACTTCCTCAGTTTTGGGGAGATCAAAACAGTTCCATGATTTGAACGATTCCTGCCAGTTCTCGCGCTGGTTTGAAGACAAGCCTGACAACATTTCAGACAGTAGCGTAACATCAAAATTCGTAAAAAATCGGGCTTTCTGGCTGTACAGTCGGCCAATCGATTTACAATTCCCACAATAATGCAGGCGAAACTGTTCTTTTTGGTCTTGATTGGTCGTAGGAAGCATTCTTGCGATTCCGAACATAAGCAATGGGATTAAATGGTGTATTCATGATGCTGAAACAGCTTTGAGAAAAAGAGAGTACCTTCAGAAATGCCAGGTATCGCATTTCAGTAGGATCTGTGAAAAAGGGGAGTACCCTGAACAGGAAAGTTTCCCTGTCAGCGTCCAGGATCAGTATAATTTGGATTCACGTTCAATCAGTCCAGCCGAATCATTGGCCTTTCGCACCTCAATTTAGGGGGAAACATAATTATTTCGTCTCAGGGATTACCCTGAAATCACGCATTTATTCGACTTGACATAAATATGCCTTTCAACAAAGGATGTAAGAAAAGGGAAAGGTCGAAAGAAAGGATACACTTTTTTATCAACTTCCCCCCTTCAATGTCGCGAGACACAGAATTATCAGATGTTAAGAAGGGCTTCTACGACAAAATGCATAGAACCCTACGGCAAGCTCTTAGCATACCGCTTTTTCACCCATCATTCCCATAACAGCGGTCCAATATCCTAAAGCGACGGTCCAGCATCGCTTTTTCCACTTCTGGTTTTGGCGTAATGATCATCACAGGAGGGGTTGGATCATCCGCTTTGGCTCTTGGCCAGTCCATCAGATCAGCACCATTGGGATCACCGTGTTTGATGAAATTGGCGAAGTAGTCCTGCATGATGCGAGAGACAGTGTGATCGTCTTCGGTCCACTCAAAGGCATCGACCAGCGGTAGATTCCCCATGCAATATTCGATCTCGCAGGCGTGTGGCGCACCAATGGCATCCAATGGCAAGGGTCGGGGATGCGCATACAGATAGCGATATACCGGCTGCTCGCTCTCATTGCGATGGAGCTCAAACCATTTCCAGGTGCTGTAGGAAATGAATCGGTCTGAAGCCAACATGGTTGCCGCCAGATTGACTTCCAGTCTTGATCCATGCGGATATACAGTCAGCAGTTCGTCCGCAACATCCGGAAATTGCTCTGTTACTTTGCGGACAAAGTTCTCTTTGGTTGGCTCCGCCCCTTGTAAAACACCGCCAGCGGGGATTTCGGCGGAGTTCCAGCCCAACAGCAAAGGAATCTGTGCTTGCTTTTTTGCCTGAAAAATATCGGGTAAACGCTGGGGTAGTAAATATCCATCCATGACAGTGGGAAAACCAAATCGCTTCGATTCCAAGAAGAGCTCGTAGACTTCGCGGGTACTCAGTTTGCGCAGATCTGCGATGGATTTATATGTTGTTCCAGCGACAAAGGCTTCTCCTACCTTCTCGGCTTCGGCCAGTGGAATCGGACCACCCGTGGGATGAATCATGGCGCCACTTTCGCCGATTGCGCCTGCAATCAGATCCCGGGAGAGTGGCGAAGCCATGTGCACGCTGACAGACATCGACCCCGCAGACTCCCCTGCGATGGTAACCTTATCAGGATCACCACCAAAAGCAGCAACATTTTCCTTCACCCATTGCAGTGCCGCCACCTGGTCCAATAATCCATAATTACCAGACGCTTTGTAGGCTGCTTCTTTGCTGAGTTCCGGATGGGATAAAAAGCCGAAGACATTGAGTCGATAATTGACGGTGATCGCAACCATGCCCTTTTTTGCCATGCTGGCACCATCATAGCGAGGCTCTGAACCATCTCCCGCCGATAAGCCCCCACCATAAAAATAGACCAATACCGGTAAACCGGTGGTGTTGCGCTTTGCAGGCGTCCAGACATTGAGATAGAGGCAATCTTCGCTGATGCCATCCGACCGAAATACCATGTCATTGAAGATTGGGGCCTGCACAGCCCGGGGGCCAAAATGTTTGGCTGCTCGTATGCCAGTCCAGTCGCCTATTGGTTGTGGAGCGACCCAGCGGAGATTCCCGACCGGAGGTTGAGCATAGGGAATACCCAAATAATGCTGCAAGCCTGTACGGGTATCATAGTTTCCTTCCAGTACACCGTTTTCCACCTTTACCTGTACGGGGAAAGCGTAGGAATCCTGCCCAGACAGTGGAATGACGCAATTCACAAACAGGACAATCAACAAAATGGCGTTTCGCATAATTTCAGATGGCATGGATAGACGTTTTGCGTTAGGGTTTTAGTTCTCCGATTTTTTCTCCTTTTGTATCAAACAATTCTACTTTTTCAACTCCCTCGGGCAGAGACAGCATTCGGCTTGATTGCGAGAGATAGCCGCTTCCAAAGGGGATTTCCAGTTTGCGTTTGCCACCATCAGCCAGATACATCACAGCCAGGCTTTCCTGTTGTGAAAGTCGAAGCTGTCCCTTTGTGGCTGGTGAAAAAGCTCGCAAGGGGCCACGATTTTCAGCTGCCAGGATAAGACTATTTTCCTCTCCAGTTACAATCTCCACCAAAGACTTGGCATCTCCTGGGACGAAAAAGCCACTTTCGTTGGCTGAAAGGGGGCTGAAATGTCCCTGACCATCATTGAGTAAGGCCAGTCCAATTGAAGCATCATACCAGCCACTCTGTGTCTCACTGGCGTAGGAATTCCCCACCAATAACAAATCAGGATGTCCATCTGCATTCAGGTCGCGGGACAACATGCCATAGACAGGTGCAATTTGCGCCTCAATGGGTAAAGCAGTCGCTTTGAAACGTCCATTGCCCAGATTCTCAAAATAAGTAGAGGCAAAATGGGTGGCTTTGAATACTTCCACGCCTTCCCACTCTTGTTTGGGGAACAGTTCTTTGGCTTTGGTGCGGCCGTAATCGGCGTAGTAGATGTAGCGCTGACGGGTGGACACCAATTGTGCATGCAAAGCATCCAGACTGTGGGTAGCATATTCTTCTCCCTGGATGTAGTGGCACAAAAGCGGATCAATGCTGCCGTTTTTATCAAAATCCTTGGCGTAGAGACAAACCGGTTCCTCGGTAGAGGCTTTGTATTTGCTGTTGAGGCCAAGATTACCAGCGACATAATCCATGTCGCCATCCGCATCAAAATCCGTGGCAAGCAAGCTGTTCCACCAGCCGGACAGTTCGGACACACCACTTGTTTCGGTAACATCGACCAGCTTACCGTTCTGATTGGCATAAAACTGCAGACTGGTCCATTCACCAGCCAGGATCAAATCAGGGCGACTGTCGCCGTTGAAATCCGTCCAAAGGGCGGAGGTAATCATGCCAGCCTCCTGTACATCTGCCGCTAACTCCGCCGTGGCATCCGTCAGCTTGCCATTGTCATTGCGCAGCAAAAGGTGTTGCGGTGCAGTGGGATATTTCCAGGGGACGACCCGTCCACTGACGAAGAGATCCAGATCACCATCCTGATCCAGATCAGCTGCACTCACAGCCGCGCCGCTGCTGCGAAGTTCCGGCAGCAAATCTGACCGCTTTTGAAAATTGCCACGGCCATCATTGACATAGAGCCGATCCTGATAATAGGCTTCATCAGACCGTTTTTCACTGCCACCACTGACCACATAGAGATCCAGGTCGCCATCATTTTCGAGGTCAAACCAGAGGCCGCCCATGTCTTCCTGTCCAGCTTCATCTACTGAAAAGGCTTTTTGCCGGAACTTCCCAGGCTGGACTTGCATAAATAAAACCGCCGTATCGCCTTTGGCAGCCCCCAACCAGAGATCATCCAAGCCATTGCCGTCAACATCTCCCACCGCCATCGCCGGGCCATTTTGGGAATGCTTGTGCGCCAGCAAGCCTTGCAAATTAAAATCCACAAAGTCTGGGTCCCGATGCGTGTGCGCCAGCCCGATCGCTTCTGCTTTTACTGGTTGGATGAAAGCCATTTGCGAAGCAGCTTGATTTTCAGACGGTTCTTTTGCCCCTGCATACGCAAGCGTCAATACCTGATCGATGGATGGATTCTGTACCTTTTCCGTTTTTCCATCCGGCCAGACGATCTCTACAGAAGCAACTTTATCGGCCATCCCCAGACCAAAGTGGGCGATGGGTTCAACCGTGGATTTATAGCCTCTTTGCAAAGACTGATAGTGATACAGTTCTTTGGTCAATCC
>JBCBZF010000513.1:0-5159 GCA_039815525.1 Bacteroidota bacterium
CGCCCACCATCGCCGTGCAGAGAAGCGTCGAACCCCGTTCGCCCGCCTCATGGAGCGCGAGCACCGCGACTTCCTCGCGGAGGAATGGGAAGCCCCGGACGATGTCGAAGGCAGCGACCATGACGTTGCGTGCATGGCAGCGCTCGTGGCAAATCGCGTCGTGCGTCTCGTGGATCAAAAGTCTCGCGTCGACGCCGTGATTCGCCATCGCTTGCGCGGCGTCGACGAAGGAGGTGGGCTCTGACCGGCGCTTCAGCACGTTCTCGTGCTGCTTGCCGCGGCTCGCGTTCAGTTGGATCTGGCGGGCCGACTTGACGAGGAGGGCAGATACAACCCTGGTTGCATGGAGCTGGGATTTTGGTGATGGCAATACCTCTACTGCGCAGAATCCAACTCACTTTTACGCCACAAGTGGAACCTACAATGTGAGTCTGACCGTTACAAACGTCTTAGGCTGTAGTCATACTACCGTCAAAAGTAATTTTGTGGACGTGCTTGCACCACCGAATACTTTCTTCGTGCCCAATGCAAACAGTGGCTGTACTCCTTTTGATGCCAGTTTCACGGATCAAAGCACGGCTGGTTCAGCACCTGTAGTTGCGTGGGCCTGGGATTTTGGAGATGGGAATACCTCCACCGCTCAGAACCCTACCCATTTATATGCAACTCCAGGCATTTACAATGTTGTGCTGGTTACGACCGATAACAATGGATGCAGCAGTAGCTTTAGTCAAAACCTTACGGCTTTCACGCTACCAAGCGCGGCTTTCTTTAGCCCGGATACAGTAGGTTGCTCTCCGATCAGTATTCCATTCTTCGATTTGTCTACCGGGGACTACAATCTGACCATCTGGCAATGGGATTTTGGAGATGGAAATGGTGCTACGCAGCAGTTCCCCACCCATACTTACACTGCTGATGGAAATTATGATGTACAGCTGATGGTAGAAGATGAGAATGGCTGCCGGGATACCACTGTGATCAGCAATTACATTAAACTGACCAATCCAGTTGCCAATTTCACCCTGGATCAACCCTTGGGTTGTCCTGGTCTGGATGTCTCTTTTACTGATACGTCCATTCCTGATACAACTCTGGTTAGTTGGATCTGGGATTTCGGAGATGGCAGCAGCTCCGTGGTGCAGAATCCACAGCATGTCTATGCCAACCCTGGGGTGTACACGGTCTCATTGACCATTACCAACGTCCTGGGCTGTGCGGATACCTATACCTGGATCAATGCAGTCAGTGTGAGCACACCGCCGACGGCAAACTTCACCTTGTCCGACAGCATCGGATGTACGCCTTTTGGGGTGCGCTTTACAGACCTCTCACAAGCCATTTCATCACCTATTGTCAGTTGGACCTGGGACTTCGGTACCGGAGACAGCAGTTTGATCCAGGAGCCAGCCTACACCTTTGACAATGCTGGAACCTTCCCGGTCAAGCTTTTGGTCGAAGATGGCTTAGGTTGTCGTGATTCGATAAGCAGAAACGTCATTTCAACCAATGGACCAGAAATTGATTTTATGACGATGGACTCCATTAGCTGTGCGCCAACACCGATCGCATTCCTCGATCAAACCACCAGTGATTATCCGCTGGTCAGCTGGCAGTGGAGCTTTGGGGACGGAAATGGATCTACCCAACAGAATCCGACCAATACCTATCTGAACGATGGGCTGTACACAGTTTCTCTGATCACCGAAGATGTCAATGGCTGCCGCGATACCCTGGTCAAACCAGATTATATCTATCTGCGCCATCCGAACGCCGGCTTTGCCCAGGACCAGATCAATGGTTGTGAAGAAAGTATCATCCAATTCACAGATACCTCTGCAACCGATACGACGCTGGTGCTATGGAATTGGGACTTTGGCAATGGAGATATATCTGTCCTGCAAAATCCTGCACAGCAGTTTAATCAAAGCGGTGTCTTTGATGTCAGTCTGACCATCATGGATGTCTTTGGCTGTCGGGATAGTATCACCAAGCCAAGTTTGATCGAGATCTTTGAGTCACCGCTTGCCGGCATCAGTGCCTCTGACACAAGTGGGTGCATCCCTTTCCAGGTAGATTTTGAGGACCTCAGTACCAGTCCGTATGGTGTAGTCGGCTGGGAGTGGTTGTTGGATGGTACACCAAAAGGGAATTCACAGACGGTTTCTCATTTCTTCACTACACCTGGAGATTATGAGATTACCCTGATTATCACGGATGGAAATGGCTGTACCGATACCGCCACCCAGATGGTGTTCGTCCGCGATATCCCAGTGGCAAACTTCACTGCTTCGGATACCCTCGGTTGTGCGGCAGAGACCATTAGTTTCTTCGATCAATCCATACCGCTTCCAGTTAGCTGGCAGTGGGACTTTGGAGATGGAAATACCTCCAATCAACAGAACCCGGTGCATACGTATACCGAAGACGGCATTTATTCTGTCAGTCTGGCGATTGAAGATCAATATGGTTGTACAGCGGAACTGACCAAAACCAATTATATCGTTCTGGATCATCCAGAAGCCGACTTTGATGTGATCTTTGAAGCGGGCTGTGCACCCGTTATTGCCACCTTCAATGCCTCTGCCACAGGCTTGCTTGGCATTGCCAACTGGCGTTGGGATTATGGAGACGGTACCACCGAAACCAGCCTGAGTAGTCAGACCACCCATGCCTTTGATGCACCGGGAAGTTATACGGTCACGCTCATTGCAACGGATTCCCTGGGCTGTACAGATACCGTCGTGGTCCCAAATGCAGTAACAGTACTCGAAGATGTCTTCCCAGATCCGATCGGGATCTACAATGTATCAGTTGTAGATGACAACAAAATTGCAGTTAGCTTTGCGGCAACACCTGCTTCAGATTTTGCCTTCTATACCATCTACCGTGAGACACCTGGTGTTGGCTTTGAACCCATTCACACCACATTTTACCAGTCCGATACGGTTTATCTGGATGTAGGCGTCGATCCACTCAACAATCGGTACTGTTATAAGGTAACGGTTACCAATTTCTGCGACTCAGAGTCGAATCTGGATCTCACCCGCAATCATTGTACGATCAATGCGACGGCCACGCCGCTGGAAGACGAAATCGTGATAGACTGGACCGCCTATGTTGGCTGGACCGAAGTGGCCCAGTACGAAATTTACAAGGTCAACGACTATGACACAGTCAATGTCGAATTCCTGGGACTGGTTTCTGGACAGGTAACGCGCTACATCGAAACCATCACCGATTGCTATGCCAGCTTCAATTACCGGATTAAAGCGATTGGAAGAGAAAAGCTTGAGACTTCCTGGAGCGACACCACGACTGCCCTTGGTAGTGGCGGGCTGGTTGGCGCCGAAACGGAGCTGGTTCGGGCCACAGTAGAAAACAATGAGGATGTACTGGTCGAATGGAAGGAATTCAATTCAACCACCGCTCGTATCCTGTATCTCGAAAAGGCAAAAGACAACGGTAATTTTGCGACCATTGCGACCTTGCCGCCAAATGATGTCAAGTTCCTTGACACAGATGTGGATGTTGCTTTCCACACTTACGCCTATCGGATTTCCTCCCAGGACAGCTGTGGCAATGCAACCGAGCTCAGTAATGTGGGCAAAAGTATTCTGCTTCAGGCGGATCAGGAACTTGGAACAACGGTTCTGAGCTGGACGCCATACGAAGACTGGCGCTTTGGTGTACGTGAATATTACATCGAAGTATTTGTAGACAGTCTGGGCCGCTGGGAACTGGTGGACATTGTTCAAGGCACCGTCAACAATTATGCGGACAAAAAGACCACGCTAGACCAACCGCAGCATTGTTATCGCATCCGGGCCATTGAGCTGGGAGGCAACAATGCCGAAAGCTTCTCCAATGAAGTCTGCATTGATGTAGAAGCAGGCGTTTTCGCCGCTGATGCATTTACACCGAACCAGGACGGGATCAATGATGTCTTTGTGCTCAAAGGACTACATGTCCAGACATTCAACCTGAAGATATTCAGTCGTTGGGGTCTGCTGCTCTTCGAAACCAACAATATGGAAGAAGGATGGGATGGTCGATTCAAAGGGGAAGACATGCCGGAAGGCGTCTACACCTATGTCGCCAAAGGGCGGGCCTATGATGGCAAACCATTTGTTGTCAAAGGCACCATCACCATGTACCGATAGGATCATTTGCCCAAATCTCACAAAGATTTGGGCAATTTTCTGGCGTCTGGGAAAATTTGGAAACGTTTTTATTTTCCTTACTTTTATTTACCTAAACCTTCCCCCATGAAATCTCCCTATTTTACCGAAGACCATCAGATGTTTCGCGAGAGTGTCAGAGCCTTTTTTGACCGCGAAGTCAAACCCAATCTACAAGCCTGGGAAGAGGCGCGTCAAATTCCCCGGTCGATGTGGAAACGGATGGGGGAACAGGGTTATCTGGGCCTGATTCACCAGGAAGCGGATGGTGGCGTAGATGCTGACTTTTTCTATTCTGTTATTTTCCTGGAAGAATTGGCAAGAGGTAGCAGCGGCGGTGTCAGTTGTGCCATCAGTGTGCATGAATACATGGCCACCAATCACCTGGCACGAATCGGGAATGAAGACCTGAAGAAACGTTATCTGGAACCAGCAATTTTGGGTGAAAAGATTGCGGCTTTGGCCATTTCAGAGCCAGCAGCAGGATCAGATGTATCGGGGATTCAGACCACTGCTCGTCGGGAGGGAGATTTTTTTGTGGTCAATGGTGGGAAAAACTTCATCTCCAACGGCTATTACGCAGACTTTATCATTACAGCGGTCAAAACAGAGAAAGGAATCAGTCTGTTGCTGATTGAAGGAGAAGCTGAAGGAGTGAGTCGAACCAAACTTGATAAAATGGGCTGGCACAGCTCTGATACTGCTGAAATTGGTTTTTCAGATGTGCGGGTACCCATCGGTCATTTGGTCGGGGAGGAAGGGAAAGGCTTTTATTATATCATGGACAGCTTTCAATTGGAAAGACTGGTCGCAGGTGTACTGGCCATTGGCGGCATGGAAGCCGCGCTGGACATGACGCTCCGATACATGGCGGAACGGGAAGCTTTTGGCCGCCCAATCAATAAATATCAGGTCCTGCGCCATCGCATTGCGGATCTGGCGACCGAAGTCGAAAGCTGCAAGCAGTTTGTGCATCAC
>JBCBZF010000728.1:0-3843 GCA_039815525.1 Bacteroidota bacterium
GCCCGGACAGAACTCTGCTCGTTTTGCATGGTTTATACTACCACAGACTGATTAGATCATCGTGTTAACTTCTGTCTTTGTTTATATCGTTCTGACTATCTATTTGATCACGCTCACCCTGATCGTGCTCTACAGTATCGGACAGCTTCATCTGGTATTGACCTTTCTCCGGAAACGTCAGCAACACCCAGCTGAAAAACCGCTCGAAGGAGACGATCTCCCCTTCGTGACCATTCAGCTTCCCATCTTCAATGAATTGTATGTCGTGGAACGCCTGCTGGAAGCAGTGGCGGCCATGGACTACCCCAAAGATCGCTTTGAGATCCAATTACTGGACGACTCGACGGATGAAACGGTTGAGGTCTCCGCGAAAAAAATAGAAGAACTACAAGCCCGTGGCATCCAGGCGGTACACGTTCGCCGTCCGGACCGCAAAGGTTTTAAAGCGGGCGCCTTGGCGTACGGCCTTGACTTTGCCAAAGGCAAATTTGTCGCCATCTTCGACGCTGATTTTCTGCCTAAACCGGACTATCTGCGTCGGGCCATGGCCCACTTTACTGATGATCGCATCGGGGTGGTTCAGGCACGCTGGGAACATCTGAATCAGAATTATTCTCTCTTTACTGAAGCTCAGGCATTTCATCTGGATGCCCACTTCACCATTGAGCAATTCAGTCGTGATGTAGGTGGATATTACCTCAATTTCAATGGAACGGCTGGCGTTTGGCGCAAAGAGACCATCATTGATGCTGGTGGCTGGGAGGCTGATACCTTGACGGAAGACCTCGACCTGAGCTATCGGGCACAGATCAAAGGCTGGAAGTTTCGCTATGTAGATGAGATCGGTGCACCGGCAGAATTGCCTGCGGAGATGGGCGCGATCAAATCGCAGCAGTACCGCTGGATGAAAGGCGGTGCCGAAGTGGCCCGCAAGATTCTGCGCGACCTTTGGCGCTCAAATGCTTCCCTGATGCGCAAGTTGCATGGTTCCTTGCACCTAATGAGTAGCTCAGTCTTTATCCTGGTATTTGTGCTGGGGCTGACCAGTGTTCCTTTACTATATCTGAAGCACGATATTTTTCACGGGCAGGTTGACTTTCTGATTTTACCGGTCTCACTCCTATTGACATCATTCGTAACCCTGGCAGTTCTCTATCTCGCCACCTTCAGTCGCCGGGAAGCCAATGGATGGGCCGCTGCCAAAAGATTTTTACTGCACTACATTCCTTTCCTGTCGCTTTCGATGGGGCTTTCACTCCACAATACCATCGCAGTACTGGAAGGCTGGGCTGGCAAAAAAACGCCATTTATCCGGACGCCAAAATTCAATGTCAAAAAGAAAGGTGATCAGTGGAAACACGTCAAATACAAAAGCCGTAAGGTACAACCCAGTGTGTATGGTGAATTGTTCATGATTCTGTATTTCACCCTTGGTGTAGGCTTGTCCTTCCACTATCAGGATTTTGCCATTCTGCCATTTATCCTCATGCAGTTGTTTGGGTATGGAGCAGTGGGATGGTTTAGCTTCCGGCATGCACTCAGTACCTGATGTCTATCTGACAGATTCTTGGATCGAACTTGTGGAAATGGCTCATTTTTGCCATCTTTTACGCGTTGAGTAGTAAAAGCAACCAGGAATCACTCCCTCCGACACATTACATTCCTTCGTCCTTTTTCTTCTCACAACCAGTTTAACACATCATTCAAAACATGCACAATTACATTCGTTGCGTGGCAGGACTTGCTATGCTCATTTTGGGCGTCCAATTGGTCGTGGCCCAGCCAAAATCACGTAAATTTGGAAAGGTAGAAAAAGAGCTGGTCGAGATGACCGAGTATGCTCAGGACCCCGACGCTTCCGCTGTCATTTTGTACGAAAGAGGCCATGTAAAATTCGGCGTGGTCAATGAAAAGCTTCAAATTGTTCTCACGGTGCACCGCCGGATCAAGCTGTTGTCTGAATCTGCGACCGGTCAGGCAGACATAGAGGTACCATTCTACAGCTATGGACGCTATGAAAAAGTCAGTTTGGTCAAAGGCTACACCCACAATTTTGAAGATGGGAAAGTGGTCAGTCAAAAATTGGATCGTAAGGCAGTTTTTGTTGAAGATCAGGACGGCTACTGGAGCAAGACCACTTTTACCCTCCCCAATGCGAAGCCGGGTTCAGTGGTTGAATATAGCTACCAACTGTCCTCGCAAGACCTCGGCAATCTTCGTACCTGGTATTTTCAGGGACAAATTCCTACGCTGTACAGCGAATTGATGGTCGACTTGCCGCGAGACTTTAATTATCGACGGATGTTCCGGGGTGAACCGGTCCAAATCGAGAACAAAACCGAGAACTTTAAAGATGTTACTTACGGTTTTGAGGGGGATCGGCAAATCTACATGGCCAAGAACATCCCGGCGATGAAGGAAGAACCATTTACGACCACAGTTGACAATTTTGTTTCCCGCCTTGACCATGAGCTCGTGAATATTTCCATTCCCGGTAGTTACTACAAAGATTACACCACCACCTGGACCCAGTTGAACAAGACCATTATTTCCGGTGATACCTATGCTGCCTATTTGAAAGGCAATCGAAGCGTTAAGGAAGTCGTGGCCAGTATCAAAACCAAGTACAGCGAGCCACAGGCTCAGATAGCCGCTTTGCTACAATACGTGCAGGAAAACATCCGCTGGAATGGTAAGCGTGGCATTTATCCCAGCCCCGGCCTGAACAAAATGATGGAGGAGAAAAAAGGCAATGGCTCAGCACTCAATGTTGCCTTGGTATCGATGCTTCGCGAAGCTGGTTTCAGTGCGCGGCCGGTATTGATCAGTACCCGTACGCATGGCTCTGTGGCCCAGGCCTACCCATTGATGAGCCAGTTCAATCACGCCATCGCCATGGTTGAGATGGATGAGGGGTACGTGCTGCTGGATGGGACAGATGTTTTCTGCCCGCCAGGTATGCTTCCATTTGCCGATCTCAACGGGCAGGGAATTGCATTAGGGGAAACAGGCTTTCGTTGGGTGAAGCTCTCCAGTGGCCACAAACGGGAAAGCAAAGCCCATGGCTCCTTCAGCCTGCTGGAAGATGGTACGCTGGAAGGGAAAATGAACTATACAGATATGGATTATGATGGGTCTGGCTGGCGGCGAAAGATCTACAAAATGGATGAAAAAGAAGAAGAGTATGTGAAAGAACGGATTACAGAGAATATGCCAAATGGGGAACTGGGTGATTTTACGGTCGAAAATTACCGGACGTATTCTCAGCCTCTCAAAACAGAAGCCAATATCAATACCGATGATTTTGCTTCAGTAGCGGGCGACTTCCTCTATTTGGAACCGATGTTGGGCAATGGCTATGATAAAAATCCTTTTACATTGGAAGAAAGGAGCTATCCGGTTGATTTTGGGGCACCCATGCATGAGCGATACATGCTGAATCTGATCCTGCCAGACGGATATACAGTCGAAGAGTTGCCAGAGGCGACCAAGGTTGTGTTGCCGGGAAGTACGGCTTCCTTTACCTATTCAGCGCAAGCCATTGGCAATCAGCTTCAGCTGATAAGCGACATTACGTTTAAGCAGGCCGTTTACCAGCCCAAAGACTATCAGTATTTGCGCAATTTTTTTGACCTGATTGTCAAGAAGCATGGTGAGCAGATCGTCTTGAAAAAGGTGAGTAAATAATAAGGTTTGTTACGAATGATGTTTTGCGGATCTCGTGGCGGCGGTTTGGAAAAAGACACAAAGACCCAACAGGTTTATTAAAAAAAAAGGTATAATAATTAAAATTTATATGGGAGTGGTCAAAAAAAAAATAAGAAGTAAAAGTAAAACAAAATA
>JBCBZF010000376.1:0-6247 GCA_039815525.1 Bacteroidota bacterium
CTCCATCAGAATGCTGGAAAGCATGGAAGACACTGAGCCTTTACCATTGGTGCCGGCGACATGAATACTGGGAAACTGCCACTGCGGAAGGCCGAGATCCCAACAAAGTGCATTGATGTTTGTCAAATCCTTTTTGAAGGCACTTCTACCCTGCCGTTGGTACATGGGCAACAATCCATAGAGGTAGTCAAGGGTTTGGGCAAATTCAGTTTGTGGCATCTTTGATTGATTCGATAGGGGAAATACTTCTCTCTTCGCCGCTTTTCAAAGGTAAAAAGCTCTGGGACATAACGTACAAAACGGTTGCAGCTTGCAGTTGACTAGCGTATTTTTGAGGCCCAACGCCTGACAATCTCCTATGCAAGAGGTCCAATCCGGTTCCAACATGATTCTGGATGTCGAAAAGTGGCAAAAGTCTGTGGCAGAAGATGCACATGTATATCAGGCTGCCAATCCGTATCCACACATCGTGTTGGATAATTTTCTGGAAGCACCAGCAGCCCAAATTGCCTACGAAGCATTTCCCAAAGTGGGAGACGAAGGCTGGATTCATTATTTACACGTCAATGAAAAAAAGCACGGCCTCAATAAAGCCGAGCTCCTGCCAGATTACATCCAATCTGTGATTAGAGTTCTTAACTCGCCGCAATGCATCAACTGGTTGGAAAAGCTGACGGGAATTGAGAATCTGCTTGCAGATGAGATGCTGGAAGGCGGTGGCCTGCACCAAAGCCAGCGCGGAGGATTCCTGAATGTCCATGCGGACTTTACCGTTCATCCCCATAAACGCAACTGGCGAAGACGGGTCAATCTGCTGGTCTATCTCAATCCTGATTGGCAAGAAGATTATCAGGGCCATCTGGAGCTGTGGTCGAGGGATATGAAACGTTGCGAACAACGTGTCTTACCAATCATGAACCGTTGCGTCATTTTCAACACTGATGAAGACTCCTTTCATGGCTTGCCGGACCCCATTCAATGTCCAGAGCATGATACCCGAAAATCCATTGCCCTCTACTACTTCACAGAAGAAAAAAACCTACCAAAGAAACGAACCACCAATTACCGGGCAAGGCCTGATGACGGCGCAAAAGCCATTCTGATCTGGGCAGACAAAACCCTGGTTTCACTTTACAGCCGGGTCAAAAGTACCCTTGGGCTCAACGATGACTTTGCCAGCAAAGTGCTCGGCTTTTTCAATCGCAAAAAGAAATAAAAGCCTTTGAGACAAAAAGCAATATACAGTCTGGTTTTTGCGGTGCTGGGGGCGCTTTTTTTCCTTCCCTTTCTTGGCGGTGTTCATCTGTTTGACTGGGACGAAATCAATTTTGCAGAGATTTCCAGGGAAATGCTGCTGTTGGAAGATTATCTCCGCATTCACGTCAATTTCGAGCCGTTTTGGGAAAAACCACCGCTTTTTTTCTGGTTTCAGGCAATGGCCATGAAACTGTTTGGTGTCAATGAATATGCGGCCCGTTTCCCCAATGCAATCTGTGGGATCATCACGCTGGTACTCTTGTATCGGATGGGCCACACATTGCAAAACCACCGCTTTGGTGTGTTGTGGGCCGGCACATATCTCGGCTCCATTTTGCCCCATCTATACTTCAAATCAGGCATACTTGATCCCTGGTTCAATCTCTTCATTTTTCTGGGATTGTATGGTCTGATTGTTTATTACTGGAAAAAAGAAGGCAAGGCGACACAGTTTCATCGCAATCGCTTTGTCTACCTGGTCAGTGGTGGGCTCTTTCTGGGACTGGCCGTGCTCATCAAAGGCCCAACCGCCATTTTGATTGCTGGATTATGCTGTGTGGTATACTGGGTCAGCAAGCGTTTCCAATGGTTTGTCAGCTTGCCCAAAGGCATACTCTATCTGGTGGCAGCCTTGGTGCCTCCATTGATCTGGATTGGTGTGGAGACAGCCGCACATGGCAGTTGGTTTTCCGTAGAGTTTACTCGTTACCAATACCGCCTCTTTTCTACTCCTGATGCTGGTCATGCGGGTTTCCCTGGCTATCATTTCGTGGTATTGTTATTAGGCTGCTTTCCGGCTTCTATATTCGCGATCAGAGGGATGGGGCTGGGCAAATACGGCGATTTCCAGGATCGTGATTTCTGGCGGTGGATGATGATTCTGTTTTGGGTGGTCCTGGTCCTGTTTACCATCGTCAAATCTAAGATTGTCCATTATTCTTCCATGGCGTATTTCCCGCTGACCTATTTGGCGGCTATGAGTCTGGATCGCTTACTGGATGATTCTGATCGTCTGACAGCCTGGATGAAAGCGTTGCTTGGCTTCATTGCCGGTGTTGCGGTGATTGCTTCTCTTGCTTTACCCATCCTCGGTCAACGGGCCGAAGCCCTCAAACCATTGTTCATTGGCGATGCCTTTGCCCAAGCCAATTTAGAAGCGGCGGTACAATGGGATTATTGGGCCTTGATTCCGGGTCTGATCCTACTGGGAGCAGTAATTGGCTTTTTTATCTGGTGGAAAAAGCAGAATCGCAGCCGGGCCACGCTCTGGCTGTTTGGAGGCGGAAGTCTGTATGTGATGTTGGCGCTGATTTTTTTCATCAAACGGATCGAAGGCTATTCTCAGAGAGCGGCCGTTGAGTTTTATCAGGCCCACCAACAAGAGGATTGTTATGTGATGACATTTGGCTTTAAAAGCTATGCGCACATTTTTTACCTGGACAAGCAGATTCCACCCGATTATGATCCGGATTATGTCCCGGAGGTTGGGCAGATGAGTTTTCAGGCCCTCAAAACCGCCAATCCAGGCTGGCTGCTCAAAGGAGACATTGACAAAGACGTCTATGTGGTCGGTAAGATCAAGCACCTTCCGCGTCTGCGGGAAATGCAGCAATTGGAAGAAATTGGTCAGAAAAACGGCTTTGTGTTTTTCAAGCGGGAAAAAGAAGATTAAAGGATCAGGAACATTGATTCACCGATCAGGTTTCCTTCAACATACATCTGTAGCCGATATTGGCCGGTAGGCCATCTCTGTCCTTCCGCCAAATCAATAGAAAAGGTAATCCCTGGCTCAGAATTGAATACCCCACTACAGCTACTTAAACAACTATCTGCCCCACAGCGAAACAATTCTCTCCGGCAATCTGCACTCTCAATGATATTGCCCTCAAAGTCTGTCATGACCAAAAAGCATCTCTTCCGATCATAATACTCACTGAGCCGATATTCTTCGATCTCAAACTGAACCCGTAATTGATCGATGTCCGTCTCAAGGATTGATCTACCAATCTCCCAGACTTTTGCACCATTCCTGCTGGCATTCAAATACGTCCACTTCCCTTCCAGGCTCGTCCCGATGATGAGTGTTTTTTTGATGGGTTTATTTTCCTGGGCGAAACCAAAGAGTGTACAGCAAAGGAAAGAGAGCAAGATGATAGAAGATTTTTTCATGGTTTATGGATTGAGTTATGCAAGCATACTTGCTTGACAGTACAATTCCATGAGGAGCGAGTATACACACGAAGTGTCATGCTGAATTCATTTCAGCATCTACACCTCTCAAAAAACAAACAGCCAACCCGATGGGCTGGCTGTTGTAATATTTTTGATTTACCAATCAAAGGATCAACAAACGTCCTTCGCTCAGCTTCTTACCTTCAGAGTACATATGGAAGCGATACTGACCGGTTTTCCAATCGGTGCCCGTCTCAATTTCCAATGGAAAAGTGATCCCGTCGCCTGAATTGAACAAGCCAGTAGCAGTTGAAATACAGCCGGAGGGGCTGTCGCAGGGGAAACTCTGGCGCTTGCCACTCTTTGATTCGAATACTTTGCCGTCGGCATCATAGACTACCAAATGAACTTTTTTCCTGTCAAAGAAAGATTCAAGCTCACCGCGTGTAAAGTTGAATTTCACCAACAGATTATCGATTTCTTTTGCGAAAGTAGAGCCTTTCAAAACCTCAGCCTTTTTCCCTCGCTTCTTTTCATTCAAAAAGGTCCACTGCACATCTTTACTCTCGATCGTCTCCACAACTTCATCAACTGAACGGCTGTCTCCACGTCCGCCGTCGTTACTAGCGAGGCCAGTGTTGCCATCCGCACAATCAGCAGCCTGTTTGCGTAGACGCTCATTGGCAACCAGCATCTCATCCTGTACCCCTTTAAGGCTGTCAATCAGATTGGTCAGCTTACTGTTGTCAACAATCAAAAACTCAATCTCTTTTTCGTAATATTTCTTCTGGGTTTCAGCCAATGCCTCTTTGCGGTCATACAGCTCCTTCCGCAGGCGGTCAATGGTATCTTTATCCGTTTGCCCTTCCATCTCCAGACGATCAATCTCATCTTCCAGTTCCTGGATCTGACGAGAATATTCCTGGATCTCTACCCGCTTCTCGGCCAACAGGGTACGGTTTTGCTTATTGTTGGTTTCCAGATCATCATAGATCAATTCCAGCTCAAGGATGTTGCTTTCCAACTGCTGGATTTCCGTGATCATTTTACCGGCTTCCCGCGCCCTTCCTGCGCCAGATTCAGAACCAGATACAAAGTTGATGAGCAAAAAAGCGATGATTGTCAGGGCCAGCATCCCGACAATGATCATAACGTTCTTTCGTTGGGTGGAATTCTCCATTCGTATTCAATGAGTCGTACAAAAGTACGATTTTTTTGACTGTTACAGATTTGATGCAAAGGGGAAAGAACGGATTCATTACAAAAAAATGAAAAATCCGCCATTGATTCACCTCTCTTTTACGAGGTGTCAAATTTTATGCCTCAATGGTCTTTTTGATGCTGCTTGGCCCACATTTCTGCAAAAACACCCTCTTTTTTGAGCAGTTCACTGAAGTTACCACTCTCGATAATCTGTCCATCTGCCAATACCAAAATCCGATCCATATCGCGTAGGGTTGACAATCGATGCGCGATCACAAAAGCGGTGGTGCCTTCCAACATCTGGCTGATAGCGACTTGAATCACTGATTCCGATGCCGCATCCAGATGGGCAGTGGCTTCATCCAGAAACAGGATATCCGGCTGTCGATAAACCGCCCGCGCAATCCCAATTCGTTGTCTTTCCCCACCTGACAAACGAATGCCTTTTTCTCCGACCAGGGTATTCAGTCCTTCTGTTTGTTGCGCCACCATTTGATCTACCGCTGACATCTGCAGGGCTTTATCCAGATGCTGCATGGGGATATCTTCCTGGCCAAAAGTAATATTGTCCCGGATAGATAAGTCAAATAATTCTGTCTCCTGGAGAACGACTCCACTTTTCTGGCTCAGACTTTTTCGTTTAAGCAACCCTAATTCTACGTCATCAATCAGGATCCGCCCCTGGTAGCCGATATAGAGTTTCTGAAGTAGTTTTAACAAGGTAGATTTACCAGCGCCGGATACACCGACCAAGCCAATTTTCTCCCCCCGTTTCATGTCAAAGCTGACGCCATTGAGTACTTTCTTTTCTCCATAAGAAAAATGCACATCTTCTACCCGTAAATGATTCCAGTCAGGGTGCAAACTCAGGTGCCCCTGATCCTCAATGACAGGCTCTTCTGCCATGATCTCCCCTACCCCCTGCATGTCAATCTGCGCCATCACCAGGCGATGATACAAATTGGAAAAGCGAGAGGCTGCTACTTCAATTTTGCTGGTGTACAAAAATACCTGGGCGATGACCCCCACCTCAAAATTGCCTTCCATCACCTGCCAGACAGCGAAGGCCACGATAAGCAATCGAAATACCTGCTGGTTCATGCCCAAAACCGCCATCCGGGTCCGGAATAAGATGATGCGCAGGCGCAAGGACGCGATCAAACGCTGGGTAATGTCTTTGACAAATATCAGGAGAGACCCAATCAAACTCATAGATTTGACCGTGGTGATGCCATTGAGGAGCTCAAATTTGAGCCCTGAGAAGGCCTCGTCGATGCGATTGACGTCTTTGGCCTGGTCCATGGCCCGTCGGGTCAGGTAGAGAGAGAGAAAGTAGTGACTGATGAAAAATGCCACGAGCAGGACATTCAGCCAAAGATTGAGCACACTAAAGACCACCAGGACGCCAAGTAATCCCACAATGGAATCGATGACCATATCTACATACATACGCACCAACACATTGAGACTGGAACCCCCTCTGGCAATTTTTTTGAGCTTGTTACCACTGTTTTCGGTTTCGTGCCAATGCAGATCCAGCTCTGCCATGTGTTGCAAGACATTGAGCTGGACATCAACGCTGCTTTTTTCCCCAATCATATACAACCAGAAGCGA
>JBCBZF010000143.1:0-9189 GCA_039815525.1 Bacteroidota bacterium
ACCAGGGCCTGGATATTCTATGGAGCACCGGGGAAACATCACCGAGTATTACCATTACGGCCAGTGGGGCCTATTCAGTCATTGTGACCAATCCGAATGGATGCGAATCCTATGATTCCATTGGTGTGCAGATTGCTCCGCTGCCGGTAGCAGGTTTTATCCTGACTGATACCGTGGTCAATAGTGGCCTCACCGTCAGTTTTGCGAATACCTCTTCTTTTGGCTCCTATATCTGGAACTTTGGCGATGGCAATAGCAGTTCAGCTACCAGCCCCAGTCATATGTATGCAGATACTGGAACCTATTGTGTAGAGCTGATCGTACAGGATATTTTAAATTTTTGTGGGAATGACACTTTTGAGCAATGTTTTGTCTTGCTGGAAAACGCTGTCAGTATTGGGGACTTGCTCCCCGACAATTCATTTGTCTTTTTTCCAAATCCTGCTACTGATCACATCGCGATTGAAGCCTTGCGCGATCATCCTGATCGCCTCATGTTACGCCTGATCGGATTAGATGGACGGATCCTTCAACAAGAGGTTCTACCAACAGGCTTGCGGAGTGGTAGTCGCTATCAATTGCCCTTGCAGAACTTACCCAATGGCTTGTATCAACTTCAGCTCGTCCATCAGCAAAAATCATTTACCAAAACCATCAGCATCCTCAGATAAATGCGTTTCCCGCTCCGGCTTTTGTCATCCATTATTCGACGACATTCCCTCCACAATCAACAGCAGAGGGATCAACAAGCTCCCTTTTTCATCATTGGATCAGGTCGGAGCGGGACCACATTGCTAAGGAGTTTGTTGTACAGACACCCTTCAGTACACATTCCACCTGAGACAGACTTTGCGCTGCCACAAGCCATCAGGATTTTCCAACAATACCAATGGCTTTCGTGGCCAGTTCTTGTGCATTTGGTGCTGGCCTACTTTCAATTTAATGACGCCTTCCAATACTGGGAGCTGAATCTCAGACAGGTCAAAGAGCAGTTGATGAAACTGCCGAAGTCAGAACAGACGCTTTACAACATCATTGACCACATCTATCGGGCACATGGTGCGAAAGAAGGCAAAGAAAACATCAGATGGGGAGACAAAACGCCGCTGCTCACATTCGGTCTCCCTGAAATCAATCAACTTTTCCCTCATGCAAAATTCATCGAAATGATACGTGATGGACGGGCTGTGGTCAATTCATATCTACAATTCGGGCGTTACCAGTCGATTGATGAAGCATGCGATCGCTGGCAGGATTCATTGACAGCAGTGGCCGACTTCCAGAAGCAGATTGGATCAGATCGGATCATACAGATTCGGTACGAGTCATTGGTTGAAGAACCTGAAGATCACCTCAAACAACTCTGTACATTTCTCCAGCTAGACTTTCATCCGGTGATGCTTGTCCATGACAAACAAGCCATGGGTGATACCGTCCTAAGCCATCATGCCAACGTCCATCAGCCTGTGAGTGTACAGCATCGCGAGAAATGGCGTAAGGAGTTGAGCACCGAACAGATACAACAAATACAGGCCAGAATCGGCCAAAGCCTTACAAAACAAGGATATCAACTAGATTAATCACACTCCATGTCCATCAAAAAAAATGCTGCCATCCTGATGCTGACCCGCATCCTGACCATGGGTTTCGCCCTGGCCAGCAGCATTTTTCTGACCCGGATTCTGGGACCAGAGTGGAAAGGTGTTTTCACCAAAGTAGGCGCAAGTGTGGAGCTCCTGGGTCTGATCGTCAGTTTTCACATCAGCACCAGCATCATTTACTTTTCTGCCAGTAAAAAACTCAGCATCGGCAAAGTACAGGGACTATCGGTTTTTTCCCTCTTGATTCAAATTACGCTGATTCTCCTGACGGTGGGAATTTTGTATCTCAGCGGCAACATCAATCTATTGCTGCCAGAACAATATCTGGGTTGGATTCTCCTGGCATATTTTGGCGCCCGGATATTGGTCTCCAGAGTCCAGGAAATCATGGGCAGTTTCATGCGGGGAGCGACACGATTCGAGGATTTGTTTATTTCCAATGTGCTAACGGCTTTCCTTCGTCTGATTACCTGGGCAGCTTTGTTTGTGTATGCAAAATATGCCATCACCACCTACTCACTCGGCAGTCTGTTTTTGGTAGATTCAGTTTTGATGCTGATTGGCCTTTTGCTGGTGCTTTACTTCTTCCTCAAGTTTTTTGGAATTCGTCCCAATTTTCAACTCGAATGGAAGCAAGATGTCAAACCGTTTTTTGCCTATACCATGGTCGGATTTATGGTGATCATAACCAATTTCCTCAATAAAAAAATTGACATCTGGTTTGTGGAAGATATGGCAGGAATGAAAGCGCTTGGCTATTATGGACTGGCTGCCAGTCTGGGGGAAGTCCTGCTTACCTTTTCATCCACTTTCAGGAGCGTGCTAATTCCCTATTTGTCCAGGGATTTTGAAAACAATCGGGCGGAAAGCATCAGGAATCTAAAGCTATTTTCCCGTATCAATGTCAGCTTCATCTCCCTGGCCGCCGTGATAGCTATTCTTATCAGTCCCTGGATCATTCCGATTCTGTACGGCGCAGAATTTTCCGAATCGGTGCTGCCATTCCAGATTTTGGTTGTAGCGATCTGTTTTTTGGCTTTTCGCTCCGTTTTCTCCGCTTTCAACATTGCCAGCAACAAACTGCAATACAACCTCATCGCCAACCTGACTGGTTTTTTGATTACCATTGGTCTTGACCTTTGGCTCATTCCTTTACATGGGATTGTCGGGGCTGCAATTGCTTCACTGGCAGCCTACTTCGTGAGCAGTATAATCATCATTTACACGGTGATTGTTTTGCAAAAACTACCCTGGGATAACTACTTTTTCCTGACCCCGAGGGATGCGCGTATCGCCATCAGTCTGGTCAGACAAAAAATCAATGCTCAACTGCCAAAATGATAGCCCTGCAAAAAGTCATATTGCCCAATGCGTTCCTGCACCGAAGCGATCAGTTCCGGGGGCCATTGTACCTGGTGGCGACTTTTATTCGGGGAATCATAAATCAAATCAGCACAAGCATCCAGATAGTCTTGAGCAGCATCCAGCCCCAGAAACTGACAAATTTTGCTGACCGATTGATGCGGATTTTGGCTAAAATCTTCGTGCTTCATTTCCAGCAATTGTCCCGCAGAAACCGAAGTCGTCGCCCTGGCAATGCTCTCAGAATAGCGAAAATACACATCGGCCATATCGGCGAGGGTCTCAACCGGAAAAAACTTTTCGAACGTAGGCTGATCTTTCAGGTACATGCGGGCGATGTTGTCAAAAGGATTTCGGGTAAGATGGATGATATACATCGGCAGTTTTACCCGCTCCTTCAGGCGATTCAGACGATCAGCCTGATCCATCAGCATGAAGGTCGTCCGACCACCCTTCTTGTCTCCAATGACCCGAAGATTCGCATATCGGCCCTGCCATTGACCTTTGACCGCGTAGGTAAAGTTTTCCCATTTTCGGTCATTTTTGCCATAGGCTTCCGTATTGTGCAAAATCAGGCCAAACAATTCTTCCTGAGAATAGCCTTCTTCAACGTATTGCAGCGCGTTCAATTCATGGGCGATCACCATTTCAGGGTGGGCATCCATCAGAGAGCCGACCATCGAATGGCCCGAGCGTGGATAGCCCAGGAAAACCACATATTTTTCGATCGAAGCAAAGGCGGCCTTATGCAGATGGGCGGTCTTTCGGGCGGAATAGCGAATTTTTTGTCGAAAAAGGCGTTGTTTTGTGTCAGTAAGAATCTTTTTGAGCATAGCCTGAAGGAAATTAGGCTAAAAATAGACAACAAATTGCACATTTTATGATCAATCGTTTGCTCGATCATATCAGCTTTCATCTTGTGCGTCGTGCCAAAAGGCACCGCCAGATGGTGCAACGCAAACATTTCGGTTTGCCGGAAACGGTCAGTCTGAATGATGTATACCTGGACGGCAATGTCAGCATTGGTGCGCATACATATGTGCATACACACTCCAGAGTCGCTTACGGCCCAAACACATCCGTCAGGATTGGGCAATATTGTTCGATTGGACGCAATGTCAGCATTGTTGCCCGCACCCATTCCCTCCACAATCCGACTGCCAATGAGCACTTAGCAGAAAATGAACGGGTGGAAAAAGACATCACCATCGGGCATTACTGCTGGATCGGCGACAATGTATTGATCCATCCAGGTATTTCGATCAGCGACTATGCAGTGATTGGCGCCAATTCGGTGGTAACCAAAGACATCAAAGCTTTTGAAATTGTCGGTGGCGTGCCAGCCCGACACATCCGATTTAATACTGAGCACGCAGCATATTCTGAGACGCATTCTTCATGAAACAGTCTTCTTCTCCACATATCATGATCTTGCCTTCTGAGCCTTATGTCCCGGCCGGAAACCACATGTTGGGCATTTTTCAGAAAGACCAGGTCGCCTTACTAAAAGAATCTGGATATAGATTAAGCGTTCTGTCTGTTCGTGGTATTACCCGTCCCGGCCTGGCAAAAAGCTTTATGCTACGACTCAGCGGACGAAAAAGAGCCTTCTTATCCGAGTTAAATACCCTGGACCTTTTTATCCTGGGAGTGCTGTCCCTCTTTCGGATAAGTTGGCAGAAAAAGATGCAGATTGATGGGGTTGATGTGTACAAAAGCTTTTACGTGAGCCGAAGTCCACGGATGTACGACAAAAAGAACTTTCTCCGCTGGGTAAAGGTGGCCAGGAAGGCCTTTCGGAAGTGGGGTAACATTGCTGGTCAGCCAGATTTGATTCATGCACACAATGCTTTTTTTGCAGGCTATACCGCATCAACATTACAGGAGACATTTTCGGTTCCATATGTTCTGACGGAGCATAGTTCAGCTTATGGCCGAAAACTGGTGCCGGATTCGTTTTTTCCCTTGATAAAAAAAGGAATTCAAAACGCTCAATCCCTCATTACGGTTAGCCCTTCCCTGGCTCGGGATGTAGAAAGTAGTTTCCCCGAAGATGCGATTTCCTTTGATTGGATTCCGAATGTGCTGGATCGGCGTTTTGAACAAGCGCACATTCTGCCCAATCCAGATGAGGGATTTCGTTTTATCTGCGTCGGTCGGATGGATGAAAACAAAAACTTCCAATTGGTCCTCAACGCTTTCGCAGAGATCGCAGCAAACAATCCACAAGTCTCACTGGATTTTGTCGGGACCGGCCCGATGGAGGATGTCTTAAAAGAACATGCCATCAGCCTCGAATTACAAGGGCGGGTTCATTTTCATGGCTTCATGAGTCGTGACAAAGTGGTAGAACTGATGCAATCCGCCGACTGTCTGGTCCTAAGTAGCAATTACGAAACCTTCGGCGTGGTGGTCATCGAGGCACATGCATTGGGTAAGCCGACCATCGCCACCCAATGTGGCGGGCCGGATAGCATTATACAGCCGCATAACGGTACCTTGGTCCCACCGCGCGACTTGCCAGCGATGGCAGCGGCCATGCAGAAAATGATTCATGCTACGCATTATGAATCCCACGCAATCAGGCAACAATGTCTGGATCGATTTGGTACGGAGGCCATCAGACAGGCTTTGGTCCAGCAATACCAATCCGTTTTGCAACAACAGCCAGCAATCCCACACGCATGATCACCATCATCGATTATCAGGTCGGCAATTTGAATTCGATTCGCAATATGCTCAAGAAAGCAGGCGTAGAATCACGCATTTCAGCGGATGAAGCAGAGATTCGTTCAGCCGAGAAGCTGATCCTTCCGGGCGTAGGGCATTTCGATTACGGCATGCGTCAATTGCGGGAAGCAGCCTTTTTTGAGACGCTTAACCAGCGGGTTCTGGTAGACAAGGTACCCGTGCTGGGCATTTGTCTGGGGGCTCAACTCTTGACAGAATCAAGTGAGGAAGGCAATACGGCAGGTCTGGGATGGATTCGTGGCAAAACCATTCGTTTCCGACAGGAAAGGATGGATGATAAGCTAAAAGTGCCGCATATGGGTTTCAATCATGTCAGTCTGGCAAAGGACAGCAATCTGTTTGCAGATATGCACCCTGATCCCCGCTTTTACTTTGTCCATACGTTTCACCTTGACATAGCCGATCAAAGCGATGCTTTGGTCAATTGCGAGTATGGGTATCCATTTGTGGCGGGGGTTGAATCTGACAACATACTCGGCGTTCAATTTCACCCGGAGAAAAGCCACAAATTCGGTTTACGCTTACTGGAGAACTTCGCCAAATACTACTAAATGAGACGCATCAGAGTCATACCAGTACTATTGTTGAAAAAGGGCGGCGTGGTCAAGTCGGTCAAATTCAAAAACCACAAATACGTGGGCGACCCGATCAATGCCGTCAAGATTTTCAATGAAAAGGAAGTGGACGAAATTGCCATCATTGACATTGATGCCAGTCGGGAAAATCGCGCGCCCAATATTGCCCAGATCGGGGAAATTGCCGGGGAAGCTTTCATGCCTCTCGCCTATGGTGGCGGCATCACCAAATTAGACGAAGTCAAAGAGATTCTGTATCAGGGAGCGGAAAAAGTGGTCCTCAATGCCAGCGCCTTACAACGGCCGGAGTTGATTGAAGCCGCCGCAGGCCAATTTGGCAGCCAAAGCGTAGTTGCCTCCATCGACGTGAAGAAAACCCTCTTCGGAAAGCAAAAAGTATATGGCGATTGTGGCAGTAAGAACACAAAACGCGACCCCGTCGAATTTGCCCGACAAATGGAGTCAGCCGGTGCCGGTGAAATCTTTCTGACGTCCATCGACCGCGATGGCACCTTCGAAGGCTACGATCTTGGATTGATCCAACGAGTCGCTGAGGCGGTATCCATTCCAGTCATCGCTTGTGGCGGAGCCGCCTCCGTGGATGACTTTCGCATGGCCGTTGAATCCGGGGCATCTGCGGTGGCCGCAGGAAGTCTCTTTGTTTTTCATGGTCCACACCGGGCCGTTCTGATCAATTTTCCAGAACCAGATCAATTGGTCGAATCAGTCTTTTCGCACATTTAACCCCACCATCCATCATGATCCAAGCAAGCACCAACATTCCAAGAACATATAAAGGCAGTCGCCCTTATCAGGTATGCACACGCTGTGTGATGGACACCTCTGATCCCAATATTCGCTTTGATGAAAATGGTGTCTGTAATCATTGTCATGAATATGCGGAGAAAGAAGCCCGTCTGGTTTTCAAGGGAGAAGCTGGCCAAAAAAGGCTGGAAGAGACCATCGCCGACATCAAGGCAAGGGGCAAAGGGAAAGAATACGACTGCATTCTTGGCCTTAGTGGTGGCGTCGATAGTTCATATGTAGCACTCAAAGCCAAGGAATATGGACTCCGCCCCTTGGTGGTCCACTATGACAATGGTTGGAACTCAGAACTGGCCGTCAGCAACATCAAAAACATTGTCGCCAATTTAGGTTTTGATCTGTACACATTGGTGGTGAATTGGGAAGAGTTTCGGGATTTACAATTGGCGTATCTGCGTGCCTCAGTCATCGACATCGAAGTGCCAACGGATCACGCCATCATTGCGACCATGTTCAGACTGGCCCGAAAGCATAAAATCGCCTACACTTTGCCAGGTGGCAATGTGGTTACAGAAGGCATCCTGCCCAAAGCCTGGATTTTCCGTAAAACCGATCATGCCAATCTTCGGGCAATCCACAAAGCGCATGGTACTACCCCCCTGAAAACCTATCCTCAATATTCTTTTCTCGAATTTCTAAAATCCTATCATCTCCATCGGGTACGGCCATTCGCCATACTCAATTGTCTCCCTTATCACAAAGATGAGGCAAAAGCGGAGTTAGCAGAAAAGCTCAATTGGCGGGATTATGGCGGCAAACATTATGAATCAGTGTTCACCAAATTTTATCAGGCCTAGATTCTGCCTGAGAAATTTGGCGTGGATAAAAGAAGGGCCCATTTGTCTTCACTGATCAACTCTGGCCAAATGAGCCGAGAAGAAGCAGTAGCGGAATTGGAACAACCATTGTACCCAGCAAATGAATTGCGGGCTGACCGGGAATATGTCATCAAAAAGTTTGGCTTAACAGAGGCGGAATTTGAAGAGATCATGCAAACGCCCCCCCGCTCGCATCGGGAATTTGCCTCTGATGATGCAAAAAGAGATACGTACGCACGCAGTCTGCAACGTATTAAATCTTTGATTGGCCGGAAATAATCCCATGAAACAGCAAGGATATCTGCCGAATCTGCTGGTCATTGGGGCCATGAAATGCGGGACTACTTCCCTGCATGAATACCTCAATCAACATCCGGACATTTTTATGTCTGAGAAAAAAGAAATCAATTTCTTTGTGGAAGAAATGGATTGGGGCAAAGGCGTGGAATGGTATAAAAGTCATTTTCCAACCAGGAGCATCATCCGGGGAGAGTCTTCGCAAAATTACAGCAAGGCACATATGCACGCTGGCGTACCTGATCGGATTCATCGGATGATTCCCGATGTCAAATTGCTCTATGTGGTGCGGGATCCCATTGCCAGACTGCATTCCCATTATTTCGAAAACATCTTTGGCGACCAGGCACCGGAAGACCTGAACCAATCCCTGCGCGACTTCCGGCAGCATCATTATGTGCGCACCAGTTCGTACTTCCAGCAATTGTCTGCTTTTCTGCCTTTTTTTCCCAAAGATCAAATACTGGTGGTCGAAACAGAGGCCATGAAGCGGGATCGGCTGGCGGTGATGAATGAGATTTTTCGGTTTTTGCAGGTGGCAGAATTGCCTGATGACAGCGTTTTTGACTTCGAAGCCAATACCAGGGCGACCAAGAAGCGCCCTACCGCTCTGGCAAAATTTATTCGTTCTTCGGCCTCTGCCAGTCTGCGAAAAATCATGCCCACCGCTTTAAAGCAAAAGATCAAAGGCCAGGACTGGATGCAAAAAATGCAATACACTCAGATTGAAGCAACTATTTCCCAAACCAAACTTGATCCGGCTTTAGCAGATAAAATCCGGAATCATTTGGGTGAAGATATGGCCGCCCTCCGCAAATGGACCGGCAAGAAATTTTCAGACTGGTCATGCTAAGTTGATATGCACACACTTACTGATCATAGCATCTTAATTGTTTCCCCACAAGCCTGGGGTGATATCCGTATTTCCAAACATCACTATGCCGAAGAATTGGCCCGACG
>JBCBZF010000357.1:0-6402 GCA_039815525.1 Bacteroidota bacterium
CCTTCATGCAGGGCTCCCATCGTTGGGACCAGGCCTATGCGCAAATTGGGATCAAGCGTGGCTTTGAAGCGACGAAAAGCTTCAATATCAGATAGGATTTTCATAGAGGGAGGGAAATGGATAGACTTATCCAAGCGAGCAATATAAATAAACGTAAATTGTTTGTGCAAATTATTTTATGTATTTTTGTGCATGGAAAAATGTACCCATGAATGTCTGAACGGATAAAACATGGGTTTCAATCAGAGCAAAGTCACAAACATATGGACAAAAAACTGCGAATCCTTTTTGTTACGACTGAGATTGATCCTTTTTTAAAAATGAGCTCCGCAGCTGACCTGATCCGCCTCCTCCCGCAAAAATTGCAGGAAAAAGGGCACGAGATCAGGATTTTTATGCCCAAGTTTGGCGTAATCAACGAGCGACGTAACCGCCTGCATGAGGTAGTTCGGCTCTCCGGGATCAATATTCGCGTAGCAGGAGAAGAAAAACCACTGACCATCAAAGTCGCCTCCATTCCCAATGCGAAACTGCAGGTGTATTTCCTCGACAATGAAGATTATTTCAAGCGGAAATCGGTCTTGACTGACCCCAGCAGTGAAAAATTCCATATGGACAATGACGAGCGTTCCATCTTTTTCTGTAAAGGCGTCATCGAAACGGTCAAAAAACTGGGGTGGCCGCCAGACATCATTCACTGCCACGACTGGATGACTTCATTTATTCCATTATATTTGCGCACGAATTACCAGGACGACCCAATGTTCAACAACACCAAGACGGTCTTTACTGTCTACAACAATGGGTTTGATAGTAGTCTGGATGAAAACTACCTTGAAAAGGTACGCGTCGACGGAATCGCTGACGAAACACTGGACAACTATAAAGGGAACAATTACGTTGGGGTAGTCAAAGGTGGCATGGCCATGTCTGATGTTGTTACCATGGGCGCGCCAACCATCGACGCAAAACTCGAGGAATACATTGAACAGACCCAGCCTGAGAAATATTACTTCGATAGCTCTGACAAAGACTCTTACGTGGAAGGGTACCACCAATTGTACTCGACCATCGCTAACTAAAGATATTTTGAAAAGACATCAGTTGATGTGGCTGCTGACCATGCTTATGGTAGCAGCCACTTTTCTTTCCGCCTGTGAAGAAGGCATTGGCAGCACCGGAAGAGATGTACTGCCTAATGAAGACCTCATCAATTTTGAATTCACCGATACGATCAGGATTGAAATGGAAAGCCGACGCCTTGATTCGGTCAATACATTCTCATCCAGCCGGCAGTTGTTTGGCAACATCAAAGATCCAGACTTCGGAGACATCAATGCTGTAACCTATTTTCAGTTTTTGGCCCAATCTGAGCTGAACTTTGGCGATACAGATAACCTCATCTTCGACTCCCTGGTGCTGAACCTCGATCTGATTGGTGCGTATGGTGATCTCTCGGTCCCGCAAACCCTGCGTATCCATCCGCTTACCCAGCCTATCACCGAAGATCCGGAACCGACATCTATAGATGAGACGCCATTCAACGCCAATGTTGATCTTGGAGAGAGTTTCTTGGTCGATTTTTCCGAAAATGGCCGCTTCGACGATTTAGCCATTCGGCTAAATGATGACCTGGGCCAACGACTCCTTTTTGGCGACCCGGATAGCCTGGGTGATCGGGATATTTTTCCCATCTTTTTCCCTGGCGTAAGAATCTCCACCGATCCGGTTCTTTTTACCAAACGCGAACCAGGTGCCATTTTCAGCATTGACGGTGAAAGTTCGATCTCGGAATTGGTCCTTCATTATCAAAAAAGAGACTCTGCTACCGGCCCATTTGAGCCTACTGAAGAATCCTTTTTGATTCGCTCATTTACCCCCCGTTATACCCAGATCAGCCGCGAAAACTTTGAAGTAGAGACCGTTCTGGGACAAGAATTAGATGAGCCAGACACCAAAGATTTATACGAATTCGTCCAAAGCGGTGCCCTCATCAAAGGCTTCGTGAAGTTTCCGGACGTAGACCAATTGACCAATCTCGCAGTCAGTCGCGCTGAATTGGTGCTGAAGGTCGATCCGGTATTCCTCGGCGGCGGTGAAAAATATGATCCTCCTGCCAGTTTGAACATTGTCTTCGCAGACGCTGACGGCAATGAGCTTACGATCGAAGGCCAGCCGGTAGTTGCGGCCAATGCTGCAACCTATGATAGTCAGAACAACGAATACAGCTTTTCGCTGACCAATTATATTCAGGAACTGATCAGTGGGCGAAGAGACAATAACGGGCTGATCATTTTACCAGCAAGTGCCGCCGTAACAATGAACCGCGCAGTACTTGGTGGCACACAACATCCGACCCTTTCACCCGTATTAAATCTGACGTACTCAACCCTCCCCCAGTAGAGAACGATTTTTGACGTAAGCCATCCCATTTTTGTGCCTTTTTTCACAATGGGATGGCTTGTATTTTTCGATCCGTAAAAAACTCAGCTAACCTAAAATTTTTTTCTATGTGTGGCATTGTTGGTTACATCGGATACCGGGAAGCGTATCCGATCCTGATTGATGGTTTAAAACGTCTGGAATATCGTGGCTATGACTCCGCTGGCGTTGCCCTGATGAATGGTAGCCTGTACATCGAGAAAAAGCAGGGAAAAGTAGCCGATCTGGAGGCAGCCGTTAATGGTAGTGCTCCCAAGGCAGTCGTGGGCATGGGCCACACACGCTGGGCCACGCATGGTGAGCCCAATGATACCAATGCTCACCCACACCTTTCTCAGAGCGGGAAATTTGCGATCATTCACAATGGCATCATTGAGAATTACAGCATCCTGAAGAAAAAACTGACCAGTTATGGATTCGAATTTCAGTCTGATACGGACACCGAAGTTCTGGTCAATTTGATTGAATATTTTTACGAACAAGGCAATGTTTCTGCCGAGACTGCCGTTCGTTTCGCCTTGCGTGAAGTGGTCGGTGCCTACGGTTTGGTCGTCATGTGCCAGGACGAGCCTGCCCAATTGATCGTGGCGCGCAAGAGTAGCCCCATCGTGGTCGGGATTGGTCATGACGAGTACATTGTCGCTTCTGATGCCACTCCCATTGTGGCCTACACCAAGGAAGTCATCTACCTCAATGACGGAGAAATGGCCATCCTCAACCACAATGACTACACCATCAAGAGCCTGGAAAATGTGGTGCAGACCCCTTCTCTGCAGACAATTGAGATGGATCTAACCGAATTGGAGAAAGGTGGTTACGATCACTTCATGCTCAAAGAGATTTTCGAGCAGCCCAATTCAATTGGTGAAAGTCTACGGGGCCGCATTGATCCGACCACCAAAACGGTCTGGCTGGGTGGCTTGGTTGATGTTCGGGAAAAGTTGAAAAATGCCAAGCGTTTCATTTTCGTGGCCTGTGGTACTTCCTGGCATGCGGGTCTGGTGGGTGAATATCTTTTTGAAGAATATGCCCGGGTACCAGTGGAAGTAGAATATGCTTCTGAATTCCGCTATCGCAATCCCATCATCAATGAAGATGACGTTGTGATTGCCATCAGTCAGAGTGGAGAAACGGCCGATACCCTGGCAGCGGTCAATATTGCCAAGGAAAAAGGCGCACTTGTACTGGGCTGTGTCAATGCTGTAGGATCAAGTATTTCACGTGAGACACACGCAGGTGTGTATATACACGCTGGTCCGGAAATTGGTGTTGCCTCCACCAAAGCCTTTACCTCTCAGGTTACGGTACTAACCCTCATGGCCAGCTACATTGCCGACCTTAAAGGGACGGCGACCATCAAAGGCCAGGACGCTATCAACGAACTGCTCCAGATTCCTGAGAAAGTCAGCAAGATCCTTGAGGCCAATGAGGAAATCATTCGTATCTCTGAGATTTTCAAAGACGCATCCAACTTCCTGTACCTTGGACGCGGTTACAACTTTCCGGTTGCGTTGGAAGGTGCACTGAAATTGAAAGAAATTTCATATATCCATGCTGAAGGTTATCCGGCAGCTGAAATGAAGCACGGTCCCATCGCTCTGATTGATGAAAATATGCCCGTGGTCTTCATTGCGACGCAGGACGAGTCTTATGAAAAAATCGTCAGCAATGTCGATCAGGTGGTGTCCCGCAAAGGTCGGGTCATTGCCATCGTAACCGAGGGAGATGAAGTAATCCGCGACCTTGCAGAGTTTGTCATTGAAATTCCGCGCACCCATCCATCCGTGATGCCCTTGCTGTCGGTGATTCCATTACAACTCCTCTCCTACCATGTCGCCCTGATGCGTGGCTGTAATGTGGACCAACCACGTAACCTCGCCAAGTCAGTGACAGTGGAATAAACAGTCAAAGACATAAGAAGAATGGGGGCCGTCTCATAAGTTAGATTGATGACTTATGAGACAGCCCCTTTTGGGGGGAGGTATTTCCCCCGAATCCTATGCCTGACTTTTGCACACATCCCATTGCCAAATTTCCCCGTATCTTTTAGATATGAAGACACTCCATATTCTCAATGGCGAAGGCACTGCTCATCCTTTCAGAACATCAGGGATTGAAGGGGATCTTCTTATCTGGCATGAAGCCCTGATGGATGGTCCGGTACATCATAGCTTGTTCGGTGAAGAATTCTGGCGAGCCCGTCAGACTTTCTGGGGAGCCTCCGATGAAAAGATGCGTAGTATCAGAGTCGAGATGGGAAAAATCCACGAGACAGAGGCTTACGGCCACATTATCCTTTGGTTTGAGTATGACCTTTTCTGTCAGATCAACATGATCGCGGCTTTACATCTGCTTTCCCAGTCATCACATCAGCCAACGATCAGCCTGGTTTCTCCCGGTGCACATGAAGCAATTGAGGATTTTCGAGGGATGGGGCAATTGTCGCCAGAACATTTTCCACCACTCCTGGAGGAAGCAGTCAGACTGACCGCAGAGGACCTGCAATTTGCAGCCGTTTGTTGGGAGGTCTTTCAGCAGCAGGACGCAACCAAACTGGCCACTTTGACTGAACATACTTTTCCTGTTGTTTTTCCTTACCTCAAAACGGCGCTGTACAATCACCTCAAACGATTTCCCTCCACCCACAATGGTCTCTCGGCAGTGGAAGAATGCATGCTGAAAATTCTTGGGCTGGATCTATCATCTTTCCGTAATTGGATTGGCCAATGTCTTCGCGCAGAAGATGGTTGGCTGGGCATGGGAGATTTGCAATACATCCGACTGGCCGAGGGCCTGGGGCCATTGTATATGGAAGACAAACAAGGTATTCGGATCAATCCGGTCGGTATGGAAGTACTGAGGGGGGAAAGAGACTTTGCAGCCATACGGAAACAGCCGCAGTGGCTGGGCGGAGCACAAACCTCCGACTTTAGATGGGATGGAGAAAAGCTGATTCCACAATTATGATTCGCTTGCGAAGGGGCACTGAACAGGATGTATCGGACATCGCCAGTTTATTGATTCGAAGCTGGCAGGCGCACTACCAAATCTTTCTCCCGGAAAGTCTACTCTCTACAATGAAGGTGGAAAAGCAAGTTCGAAGGCATCGCCGCTATCTCAAGCAGGGGATACACTATTTCATTGCAGAAAAGGAACATCAATTGATTGGCTTTGCTTCACTGGGACCGAATCGTTCTGCAGCCCTATCAGCCGAATATGAGCTATATACTTTGTATGTAGATGCCGCTTTTCACCACAAAGGTATTGGGGCAAACTTGGTCAGACTGGTTGAAACGCTGGTTCCGGCAGGACACAAACTGGGAGTATGGGTCATGGAGCCCAACCCTTTCCGGTCATTTTATGAACAGCAGGGATTTGAAGCAGCTGGAAAGGAAATCATGGATTTAGGAGAGACCAATGTTGTCAATATCGGATATGTTAAAACAGTGTCTGGCTGAATGAAGACCACATATTTCTCCCTGAAACCTTTTAGTCTTTAAACAAAAAGGGCCCCTTTGCAGGAGCCCTTTACATATTTTTTGGTAAAATCCTTAGAGGACAACCACACGCTCAGTTGCAGAACCGCGGCTGGTCTGTACCTCCAGCAGATAAACACCAGCAGGCAGGCTTTCTACAGAAAGATCACGATTGTAAGCACGTACGTTCTGACGGCTATCCTGGAAAACAGCTTTTCCGTTCAGGTCATACAGACGAACATTTACGTTATCAACTTTTTCCAACTCGATGTTGACAGAAAGCTGAGAAGCAGTTGGGTTCGGGAAAGCGTCCAGAGAAGAAATGCCAGCAGCAATTTCGTCTTCGATGCTTACGTTTGATCCAACAGTGATGGTTTCAGTCAGAATCTCACAGTTGTCTCCATAAGTAATCAGGACATTGTACATGCCCGCAGCCAGATCGGTAGCAGTAGGCGTAGTCTGAGGAGGAGAAGTACTCCACTGA
>JBCBZF010001156.1:0-2156 GCA_039815525.1 Bacteroidota bacterium
GATCAGCAAAATCCTTTTATCTTGCCAAAAATCAATTTGTATGCAACTCCTACGCTCTCTGACCACCCTGGTCTGTCTATTTTTCTTTTCGCTTTCTTCCCTCACTGCTCAATCAGTTGATCTGGCAACTTTTATCAAGCAGAACTACACCAAGCAGGAAACCTATATTCAAATGCGGGATGGGACGCGTTTGTTTACGGCTATTTTCACCCCCAAAGACGCTACTGAAGACAATCAATATCCCATCCTGATGAAGCGCACCTGCTATTCCATTGCGCCCTATGGAGTAGATGCCTTTCCAGAAACCAGACTTGGCCCCTCTCCTACCCTGACCAAAGACAAATTCATTTTTGTCTTGCAGGATGTTCGGGGTCGCTACATGAGCGAGGGTCGTTTTACCAATATGACACCACACATTCCGAAGAAAAAAAAGAAGAAAAAGGATGTAGACGAAAGCACTGATACATACGATACCATCGATTGGTTGCTGGCCAATGTCTCCTTTCACAATGGACGGGTTGGCCAATGGGGTGTCTCCTATCCAGGTTTTTACACCACAGCAGGCAGCATCAATGCCCATCCGGCTCTGAAAGCCTCTTCCCCCCAGGCCCCGATTGCAGACTTTTTCTTTGATGACTTTCATCATAATGGCGCTTATACGCTCGGTTATTTCTGGAATACGCCGCTCTTTGGCATTCAGAAAGATGGTCCCCAAAACACTTCCTGGTTTAAGTTCTTCGAACGCCCCACTCTCGACGGCTATCAGTTTTTCATGGACCTGGGGTCATTGAAGAATGCAGACAAATATTATGGCGAGGAAAACTTCTTCTGGCAGGAACTCAGTTCGCACCCGAACTATGATGAGTTCTGGCAAAAGCGGCGGATCATCGATCACTTAAAAGATGTCAAACACGCAGTCATGGTGGTTGGTGGCTGGTTTGATGCCGAAGATTTGTATGGTCCACTTAATACCTATCGCAGTTATGAAGACAACAATCCCGGCACGTATAAGACCATTGTGATGGGGCCGTTTGGGCATGGCGACTGGGCCAGAGAAAAAGGCCACCATACGCATCATCACCTCTACTTCGGCGACAGCATTTCGACCTGGTACCAGCGCAACATTGAAGCGAAGTTTTTCAATCATTTCCTCAAAGGCGCCGGCGATGGCAATACTGGCCTTCCTGAAGCCTTTATGTACAATACCGGTCTCAAAAAATGGGAAGAGCATAGCAGTTGGCCGCCCAAAACGGCTGAGACCAAAAGTATGTTCCTTCGTCCTGATGGCAACTTGAATGGAGAAAGCGCAGGGAGTGATGCTTTTTCTGAATTCGTGAGCGATCCAGCCCATCCGGTTCCCTATACCTGGGATGTTCCCGGCTCATTTGGTATCACGATGCGTAACTATATGTCAGAAGACCAGCGTTTCGCCAGTCGGCGACCAGATGTACTGGTTTTTCAAACTGAGATTCTCGGCGAAGACATGACTTTGTCTGGCCCGTTGGATGTAAATCTACAGGTCAGCACCACTGGTACAGACGCCGATTGGGTCGTCAAACTGATTGATGTCTATCCGGATGATGAACCCAATACCACTTATACGCCTGCACACGTAAGTCTCAACAGCTACCAGCAAATGGTGCGTTCTGAAATCATGCGGTCGCGCTTCCGCAACAGCTTTGAGAAGCCAGAGCCTTTGACGCCCAATGAAATCACACCCATCAATTTCAAGTTGCAGGACGTGAACCATACCTTCAAAAAAGGCCATCGCATCATGGTCCAGGTGCAGAGCAGTTGGTTCCCAGCTTTTGACCGCAATCCCCAAAAATATGTACCCAATATTTTTGAAGCAGAAGAAACGGATTTCATCAAGGCCACCCACCGGGTATATGGGAATAGTAAGGTGGAGCTGATGGTAAGACAGTAGCAATCCAGCCGGCAACTGAATCTGGAGATCCGGGCTCAGTTGCCGGCCCGTCTCAAGCTCGCGGTCCGGCCCAACAAAGAGAACCCGATCTAGCCCCGCATTTTCAGAATTTGACCATCTGCCTCCAGCCATAGTTTCCCGGAGTAGGTATCTACTTGCTACTTACTCCTTACTCCTTACTCCTTACTCCTTACTCCTTACTACTTCCTAAACAATAGCCGTCTTCACC
>JBCBZF010000237.1:0-7582 GCA_039815525.1 Bacteroidota bacterium
CTTCAAGGCAAGAAGTGTGCTTGTGATGCTGCTTTTGCTCAGGGGAATAACGGAGATTGGGCGCAAAATAAGGCCTGGTCCAATGCTTCTGCTACCTACTTAGCCAATGAGGCAGTTCCTATTTCTGCTAATATTGGCTGTACAAACTGTATAGACTGTTCTGCTGCGAACACGATTAATGCCTATGTAAACTATGCCTCAAGCCCTAGTCAACCAGACAAAGATGAGGATTGGGTGGCTATGGCATTGAATCAGTATTTTGGATTTCATCTGAGTTTCCAGCAGTACGTCGATTTCTTAGCACGTTGCCAAAAGACTCAATCGATAGATTTAGGTTGTCTATTTACTTATGGGCATCTGCTGGATGATTCACTGATGTTTGTTACTCCGGTAGATGGCGACGTTTCTCCCTATTTTGTCCAGCGGCAAACAAATCTTAATGATGGACGAGATTGGTTATCAATGTCTTACAATCCTACCGCACAAGTGGTCTATGCCTTCAGCGGTGCGTGTGCAAACAATCGCCAGTTTTATCACCTGGATTTGGGCAGTGGCTCAGATAATCCGACTTTAATTGGCTCATACAGTAGCAGCATCCGTTCAATCTGGGGGTCGGCTTATGATCATACCAATGGAGTGCTTTATGCCGTGGGCCAAGTAAACGGAACCACTACGCAGAACCTTTATCGTGTGAATCCTGCCACAGCAGCCCTAACCCCGGTAGGAGATCTCGGAATCAGTGTGTCTGGGGGGAATTGTGAGGCCTCTGGTCAGGGGATCAATGGTATGACTTACGATCCAGGACAGGACACACTTTATGCTGTATCAGGCAACCGTTTGTATACCATAAACCGGGTAACTGGCGAGGCAATCTGGCAAGCAAATCTCACACGTACCAATTATCGAGGTCTGGCTTATGATTATTTACGGGACCAGTTGTTTGGGGTAACCAAAGACGGCTACGTCCTCGAATTAGACAAAGAGACAGGCGCAGAGTTGGACGTTTTGACCGGGCAGTTGGGCTTTGGGTATCGTACGTCAATGACATTTATCCCAGATTCTGATTGTGCTGGTGCTACCTGCGGTAAGGCTGGTTCTCCCCCTGCTTGTAAGTTATGTGATGAACCACTGTTTACGCAGGTTGAAATAGATCAGAACGATTGTGAAGAGTATCAGATCGAACTTGCGCATCATTATGCCGAGATCATATATGGTAATTATGTTGACTCTGTTCGTGAGAGTATTGCCAGAGCCTATTCCGGTGGATGTCTGATTCCTGAGTTACCAGTGCGTGAAGATTTTAACATGAGCTATTCAGAAGGGGAGTATCAATACACATTGTACTACTACGACCAGGCAGATAACCTGATTCAAACCGTACCTCCCCGAGGAGTAGACGTTCTGACCCCTACAGAAGTAAATCAGGTGGCAATCAATCGACAGCAAGGAACGTCCCTGATTCCTGATCACTCACTCAAATCTTTTAATCAGTATAACTCCCTGAATCAACTGCGTATACAATACACCCCGGACAATGATACCCTTCAGCTTTGGTATGATCGCTATGCAAGGCCTGTTGTATCTCAGGATGGCAAACAAGAGGCTGTAAATGAATACAGCTATATCTTGTATGATCCATTGGGGCGGACGCGTGAGGCAGGGACACTGAGTCAGACTCAACCAATGAGTACTGCGATTGCTAATAATCCAGCATCTTTAGCAAATTGGATTGGGAGTGCAACGAAGCTGAGACGTAAGCGCACGGTATATGATTTTAGTCAAAATGCGACTGTCGCCGCCTTATTTGAAGGAGGCCAGACGAATGTCAGAGGTAGAATCACAGCTACACATTTTGAAGATTTACAAAACGCCAGTCTTAATTTCTCTTCCTATTATACCTATGATCCTCATGGAAAACTTCGTTCGGTTATCCAGGAATACCCGGAGTTGGTGTACTTGGGTCCAGACCATCAGTACAAGCAAATTGATTATCGCTATGATTTAAGAAGTGGAAATATCAACGAGGTACATTATCAGTCAGGGAAAGCTGATCAATTTTTCCAAAAGTACGAGTACGACCAGGACAACAGACTGATTGCTTATGAAACCAGTCGTGACAGTGTGATCTGGGATATTGATGCCAAATATTATTACTATGAATATGGTCCACTGGCCCGGGTTGAGATTGGCGATGATCAGGTTCAAGGCACTGATTTTGCCTACACCATTCACGGCTGGCTTAAGGGGATCAATGCAGGAACCGTAGGCCATTCTGAACGGGATATGGGGAAAGATGGCTTCACGCCCGGTGATGGAGGCGTATTTGGTGGGTATACTGGCGGATTCTCTAGTATTCACAAAGACTTTGGACGAGACGCTTTCGGGATGACCATTGGATACTTTGAAAATGATTATGCTGGAATAAAAAATTGGACCACAAGTCAGGATTTTGAACCTGCTTTCACCTCGGGTTACATTGGAACGGAACTTTTTAATGGGAACATCAATCATACTGTGGTTGGATTGAGAGATACCTTAGGGCAGGTGATCACCCCTCAGGCTTATGTCTACAAATTTGACCAGTTGAACCGCTTGGTAGAACTAAAAGCCCATCGGGATAATGCACTTGATGCTTCAAACCAATGGTTTGTCAGTACTGCTGCACAGGTCGTGGATGATTATGAAACCAACATTGGATATGATCCAAATGGGAATATCCTTTCGCTAAACCGAAATGGATCCGCCGTTTCAGGAGGATTGCCGATGGATGATCTGACGTATACCTATGTGCCGGGTAACAATCAACTGCAGCATGTCGATGATGCTGTGTCAGCAACTGCCTACGATAATGATTTTGATGATCAGGGTACGTACGATCCACAAAATCCAAGCTTTGCGTACGACTCAGTGGGAAATCTCATTGCAGATCCAGCCGAAGAAATTGCACAGATTATTTGGACAGTGGAAAACAAAGTGGAGAAAATTATTCGTCAGCCAGGTAGCACACTGCCAGACCTCGAATACCGATATGATGGTTCCGGTAATCGTATCATCAAGATTGTAAAGCCGGATGCACAGGAAGACTCCTGGCAATACACATATTACGTTCGCGACATGGCTGGCAAAATTATGGCCACTTATGGTCGTAGTTTCGTCAAACAAGCAGGTGGTGGTGCTGCCTGCCAGACGCTGGTTGGCAAATTCCCCTACACCCAGGGATTTGAGAGTGGAATCGGAGATTGGATCCAGGATACAAATGATGACTTTGACTGGACCAATCAGACCGGAGGGACTACCTCTAGCTCTACAGGCCCCTCTGCCGCCTCTGAAGGTGCATATTATATGTATACGGAGTCTTCCTTTCAGAACCACCCCAATAAAACGGCCAATTTTATTTCCCCTTGTTTTGATTTGAGAGGGATGGGAAATGCCAGTGTCGCATTCGAATGGCATATGTATGGCTCATCTATGGGTACACTAAATCTTCAGGTAAGTACTGACTGCGGGGTGACATGGAATACCATTTGTAGTCGAAGTGGGAATCAGGGCAATATCTGGCAAAATTCCATCGTCAACCTGGACGCCTACACTGGAGAGATCATCCAGCTTCGGTACAATGGTACTACTCTGAATTCTTTCCGTTCAGATATGGCCATCGATAACTTCCTTCTCGATGGAACTGCAGTTTGTACACAAACTGTCAGTGCATATCCTTACGATGAAGGTTTTGAAGGTGGAGGGATTGGCCTCTGGACCCAAAGTACCACTGATAATATAAATTGGACGAATTGGACCAATAATACACCTTCATTTACCACTGGACCGGCTGCCGCCTATGCTGGTACCCGATATCTCTACATCGAGGCATCAAGTTCCAACAATCCTGCAAAGGTGGCCGATCTTGTTTCTCCTTGCTTTGTCCTGGAGCAGCTCCAAAGCCCTCAGTTTGTGTTTCGATATCATATGCTTGGTAATACTATGGGGAGTCTTGAGGTAGAGCTAAGCACTGATGGGACCAATTGGACTTCTCTGTGGAGCAGAAGTGGCAATCAGGGAGATGTCTGGCATGAGGCAACGATAGATTTGGCGGCATATAAAAACGGTCCGCCAATTCGTCTCCGATTCCACGGAACCACTGGAACCGGCTGGCAAAGTGATATCTGTATTGACAATTTGTCATTACGGGAAAACGGCCCGACTGGTGGTGACTACGCAGAGTATTGGACACTTGGAGAACACCATCTGTATAGTTTGAGTAGAGTCGGGATATTGAATAGTCGGGATAGTTTGGTCGGTATTGCCTTTAATTCTAATGGATTTGATGCTACAGGCCAGTTCTCTGGCAAGTCAGTTGTGGATACATACATCTATGAAAATGATCCCGAAGATCCGAATGTCTTCAGCCGAGGGAATAAAAAGTACGAATTGACCAATCAGTTGAATAATGTCATGGTCAGCCTAACAGACCGGAAAATTCCTGTGGATGATGGCAATGGAAATGTCGACTTCTTCCTCGCAGATATCCACGCGATGAGCGACTATTATGCCTTCGGCATGCCAATGGTTGGACGTAGTCAGACTAGGAAAGCTGAGCCATCCTATCGCTTTGGATTTACAGGACAGGAAGTGGACAACGAAGTATATGGAGCTGGAAATCAGTTAAGTTTTACCTTTCGCCCCTACGATCCCAGGCTGGGTCGATTTATGAAAGTCGACCCGCTTCAATCTAAGTATCCCCAATGGGCGCCATATCAGTTTGCGGGCAATCAGGTCATTGCTTCCCGTGAGTTAGAAGGGCTTGAACCAGATAAGGATCACAATGAAGACGAAATCTACTCCGGTGGAGATTTACCCGAAGTGACCGTTACTGCTACCAGGATCATAAAGCCACTCGAGATACTTCATGAGCCGATCGACAATACGGGGGTCAACCAGACGCTGCCAATTCTCGGTACACCGATTGGCCAGGCCGAATCTCGCAATTGGGGAGGAGACGTAGCCACTGCTGGAGGCTTTATGCAACTTGCTGGTGAGACCATTCAGTATATGCCGGATCCGAATGTTCCTGCTTGGGTCTCATACACTGAATATACCAGACCAGGCATGCGGTACATGGATGAGCCAATGACATTCATCGATACCCGGGTGAGTAGTCGGCTTGCGCAAAATGGAAAAGTGACGATCTATAACTACACCATGGTCAATGGTGAATGGGTGAAGAAAAAATATTCGGCAACGGTTACCTTGGGCAAACAAGGAAAGTACCTGATCAATTTTGCTGAAAAGGTCCAATTGGTTGGACTCGTTGCCTCCTTCATCGTTGCTGATGAAACTGATTTGAGTGATCCGATGTTCCAGATGAGCGCAGGCCTTACTGGTGGATCAATTATAGCCGGTCGAGTCGGTGCGGGCGCCTTAGCGACACGATTGAACAATATCGGTCTGTTCATTGCCGCCTTAGATCTTCTCGTCAACAACACTGCACATGGACGGGAGGGTGTCGCACAGGTTGCCTGGGCTGAATACCAATTCCGGATGATGAGGTATGAGAGAACTGGCGATAAAGTTGAGCAGGAAAGGGCATTTAGGGCTCATGAGTTATGGCGACAGTATACTGGAAGAGATAAAATTGATGCACTAAGATATCGGAATGGTCCTGAAATTGGACCTGCCAAAAGAAGATGGTAAGAAAGATTATTTACTGTAGCCTTTTGGGCATGATACTGGGCATCCTCCCCCTCCATGCCCAGACCCGTCTGGAACTCCTCCGGCCTGCTGGAGACGACTTCCGACTGGAAGACTGCTGGAATGTGCGGCTGCAGAATGATTTCTCCAACCCCATCCGGGTTTACCTCGAAGCGGCGCTGCGCGATCAGGACAACCAACCGGTCCTGGTCGCGCGCACCCAAAGCCTCCAACTGCCAACTGGCAGTCAGTCCTTCCCAGCCGGAACCCTGCCAACGGCAGATGTCGAATACCTCGATCCACAGGGCGAGGTCAGGCCGGGGAATTATACGCTTTGTGTGATCCTCTACACCGAGGACAACCGCCAGGAACTGACCCGACAATGCGCCCTGCGGCGCGTGCGCGAAGACCAGGCTGCCGCACTCGGCGAACTCAATCTCCCCCAAGGTTCTTGGAAGGATTTTTCGTTCAGCGGACAAACGCGGCTCACTGCCCAGATCGGCGATCAGCAGAATCCATTTACGCAGTTGCCACCCAAATTTCTACGCTGGGAAGCAGCGCCTTCCATTTCCTGGATGGGATTGCCGTTTCAGGGACGCATCTTTTTGTCCACCGAACAACAAGGCCTTCGCTACGACCTCAATACCATCAGCCTCAACTTTGATGTCAATCGATTCAAGCAGAATCTGATGGCCATGGCAAGGGAGAAAATGAATGATGGCGAGTCTGCACTACGCCAAAAGGCTGAAGCAATCAAACAGGAACTGTATCGTAAGGCACTCGAGAAATTAGACGATGAAACACTTTCCCGACTGAATGACAGCAGCCTGCTGCACAAACTGGAAGAAGTCAAGAAGCTGGAACGATTGGAGCAATTGCTACAACTGCCGGTCTTTGATGAGGTTAAACGAAAATGGAAGCAATACGAAAATTTGCCACAGCAAGCCCTGGAAAAAGTTCGGGACTCCCTGCGACGCTTTGACCGCAAAGCCTATGCTGAATTTGAGCGGCTGAAATCTCAGAATCAGGAGTTTCAGAAACTACTTGAGAAGCGGGACCAACTCCGTCAGTGGAAAAAACATCTCCGCAAATATGAAGAAATGCGGCAAAAAGTCGCCGACCTGGAAGACCTGCAGAACCTCGACCCTGCTGCTTTACTCACTGATCCACGCTATATCGGGAAGATTGGTGGAATCGGGAAGGCCATGCAATGGCTGAGTCGAATTAGACGCATGGGAGTTGGAACAGTCTTTCCCTTGTATTCCCCGACCACACTTAATGGCGTATCGCTGCAGGGCGCAGATGTGGGCATGTCTTTTGGGAATTGGTATGCTGGCGTGGCGGCTGGAAACGTACAGCAAACAGCTTTTGTCAATGACTCCTTCGGAACCCTCAACCCCCAACGCTTGATGGCGGCAAGGTTTGGCTGGGGCGAGCCGGAGACCGATCATTTGCATGCATTGGTGATCTCCGGAGATGAACGCATTGCTGAAAGTAAGACCACGGTACGGAGCAATCAGATTCTGGGGCTAAAAGGCCGCTTGGGCGTGCTACAGGATCGAATTCAGCTTGAAGGAGAATGGAATCATTCTTTTCTGCAAAACCAACAATGGGAAAATCCTGACTCTTCCAGCATTTTGTTTATCAATTCTCAACTGCTGCAACCAAGGGCTGAAGGCAATGCCTGGCGTGCCCAGGCCGAGGGGGTATTTTTCCAAAATAAGACCAGACTCAGGGCCCGCTACGCCTGGATTGAACCAACATATTTTTCCATGGGAACGCCTCTCCTGATCACGGACCGTGAACGCTATGAGTTTCGGGCTGATCATCGATTGGGGGCATTTCAGGTAGGTGGCTTTTATCGCAAAGACATCGACAATCTTGTGCCATATAAGCC
>JBCBZF010000668.1:0-4159 GCA_039815525.1 Bacteroidota bacterium
AGGCTTTCAACATTGTCGACGCTCTTAAGACCCAACAATTCATCGATTAACCGACCATAGTCTTCCAGATCACGCGCAATGGCCGTCGCCATAAAATCATAAGCGCCGGTTACGACTTTCAGCGATAGAATATGAGAGAACGAGTTTAAATCAGCCGATTTCAAGATCGATATCCCCAAAACCGAGCGCATGAACAAAATCATGTCTTCGGATATCGTGATTGAATTGCCGCGCAACAAAGACATCCAGAAGGATTTCAGAATGTATCTCGGTCCCAATGAGTACACCACACTGACTTCTTATGAAGGGCTGGATTTGCAGGATGAGATGGATCTGGGCTGGTCTTTTGTGAGTTTCATTAACATTGGAACCACCTATATCTTTAAGTTTTTGGAAAAATACATCAGCAGCTATGGGATCATCGTCATCCTGTTGGCTTTCCTGATCAGGACGCTGGTGTTTCCTTTTACCTATAAGAGTTTCGTCTCTATGGCCAAAATGCGGGTGCTCAATGCGACGCCCGAGATGAAAGCCCTGGATGAAAAGCACAAAGACGATCCCCAAAAGCTGCAAATGGCCAAGATGGGAATCTATCGGGAAATGGGGGTAAGTATGTTTGGCGGCTGTCTGCCCATGCTTTTCTCTTACCCATTTCTGATCGCTCTCTTTTTCTTCTTCCCTCAATCCGTAGAGCTACGACAGCAGTCTTTCCTTTGGGCCAATGATTTGTCGACTTACGATGCGATCCTGGATCTGCCTTTCAAGATTCCGTTTTACGGTGATCATGTCAGTCTCTTCACCATTCTGATGGCGATTTCGACTTTTGTTTATACCTATTTCCAGCAAAAGTCTCAGCCAGCAACTGGTACCAATGCCCAGTTCAAATACATCGCTTACATCATGCCGATCTTCCTGCTGGTGTTTTTGAACAATTATGCTTCTGGCTTGAGTCTGTATTATTTCGTATCCAACTTGATTTCGATTTCTCAGACCATGGGGATTCGATATTTCATGGATGACGAAAAGATTTTGGCGCAGCTTCGGGAGACACAAAAGGCCTCCAAGAAGAAAAAGAAAGGTAAAGGAGGGAGCAAAGGCGGAAGCAATGCCAGCAGTGGTGGTGGATCCCGTCTGGAAAGATGGCTGGAAAAGCAGCAGAAGAAGCAGCAAGAAGTGGCCAAAAGCCGCCAGGGCAGCACCAACCGCAGCCAGCGCCGCAACAACAAAAAGAAGTAAACGTCTCAGACCTGTGTGTCTGGATACATTGTTAACAAAACAATAAATATTGGTCCGGAAACTGATTTCGCAGTTTTCGGACCTTTGCTTTTATGGGGAAAGAAAATGCATTGCCTATCTTTTTCCCATGAAAAAACGCATCCTCATCCTTTGTCTGATCAGCATCGTGAATACATTGCTGTTTGCCCAGACCAAAACGGCCGACAACGAATTCTCCTTCGTGATTCTTGGCGATAGCCAGTTCCATTCCCCTGAAGAATTCAATGAAATTGTGGAGGAAGTTGCCCTGATGAATCCAAGTCTGGTGATACAGGTAGGCGATTTGATTCACGGTCGGACGGAAGATGCCGGTGAACTGGCCGCTCAGTGGCATCGCTTCAAAGGACAGCTGTCGCCCCTGATGAACCATGAGATAGCCTATTTCCCTGTTCCCGGGAATCATGACGTAGAAGTACGCAATGGCGACAATACACCGATGGTGGAAGCCTACCAGAAAGAGTGGGGGAAAGATTTGTACTATTCTTTCGACTATAAAAATGCCCACTTCACGGTATTAAACAGCATTGATCCTGAGGGCTATCAAATCAGTGAACAGCAATTAGCATGGCTGGAAAAAGACCTCGAAGCCGCAAAAGAGCAGGATCACCGATTGGTTTTCTGCCATCATCCCATGTACGAGTTCGACAATTTTGATGTCATCCACACTATCTTACTGAAACATCAGGTTACAGCGGTTTTTTATGGGCATCGCCATCACTTCGAAAGCATGGTGCGGGACGGCATCCCCTACGTGATGACCAATGCCACCGGAAGAGGGATTCGCATTGAAGAAGCCGGTAGTTTTCAGCATTTTCTCCATGCGACCGTGCGGGATGATGATTTTAGCTTCTGTATCGTAAAGGAAAAAAGTGTGTTGTCTCCTGCGGCCTTTGCACCTGAAGACAACCGACTCTACCATCTGAATCGATATCTGTTTCCTCAAAATATCGTTTCTCCTGATACCCTGGCCCGTACTGATTCCGGTTATGTATTTACCCTACGACTCAACAATCCCACCTTTCAGGATGTGCGTGCCTATGTACAATGGGAAAGCCCCAACCGTCGCTGGAAAATTTATCCCCAATCAGCTGCTCAGGTAGATATGGAGGCCGAATCCACCAATAATTCTCTCAATTTTGAATTTGTCCGTACTGACCAATCTATCATCGAAGTCTGGCCGAAATGTATCGTCAGCATCAAATTCCTCACCTCAAATGGTAGCTGGGTTGATACCGAATATGAATTGAAAATTGAAGAGCCATGATGCTTCTCGCCTGATCATTCACTATCTTATTTTCTCTCCTTCTTCATACTACTACTACCGTGAGTGATATTCAAATTCAGAAAAATCCGACTGTTTACGATGTCTGCATCGTCGGTTCGGGAGCCGGCGGCGGCATGGCGGCAAAAGTCCTCACCGAGGCTGGCGCCAATGTGATCATGCTGGAGGCAGGCCCTTTTTATGATTCTGCCCAGGGCGATATGTTCAAATGGCCGTACGCTTCTCCCCGGCGGGGTGCCAATACCCATCGGCCGTTTGGAGAGTTTGATGCTGCCTTTGGTGGCTGGGAAATTGAAGGCGAACCCTACACCCGCGTAGCGGGGACCGAATTTGACTGGTTCCGTTCGCGCATGCTCGGAGGACGCACCAATCATTGGGGACGAATTTCCCTACGATTTGGCCCGCTGGATTTTAAGCGAAAAAGCCGGGATGGCTATGGTGATGACTGGCCGATTACATATGATGATTTGGCCCCTTACTATGACCGGGTAGATAAATTGATTGGCCTGTTTGGGACCAAAGAAGGCATTTACAATGAACCAGACGGCATTTATTTGCCGCCGCCCAAGCCGCGTGGCTATGAATTATTGATCAAAAAAGCCGCCCAAAAGATCAATATCCCGGTTATTCCATCCCGCTTATCCATCCTGACCAAGGCGCACAACGGCCGGGCGGCCTGCCATTACTGTTCCCAATGTGGCCGGGGCTGTTCTACCTACTCCAATTTTTCCTCACCACCAGTACTGATCAAACCAGCCGAAGGAACGGGCCTGCTGACCCTGGTGCTTAATGCCATGGTTCGCGAAGTGTTGGTAGACGATATGGGACTTGCCAAAGGGGTTTCCTACATCAACAAAGAGGATGGCATGGAGCACCAGATTTCCGCCAAACGAGTCATGCTGGCCGCCAGCGCCTGTGCCTCGGCCCGTATCATGCTCAACTCTAAGTCAAAGCTACATCCCAATGGCATTGGCAATGGCAGTGATCACGTGGGAAAGTACTTGATGGACTCTACTGGCTCTTCTATGGGTGCGGTCATTCCGTCCCTGGTCGATTATATCCCGCACAACGAAGATGGAGTAGGGGGCATGCATTTGTATATGCCCTGGTGGCTGAATGATAAAAAGCTTCCTTTTCCGCGTGGATATCATATCGAATTGTGGGGGGGACGCCAGATGCCAGGCTATGGCTTTGGTGGAAATGTCCATAAGTTCAATGCCATTCTGGGTGAAATCGATGGATTGGCTCGGCCGAAGGGTGGCGGAGGGTATGGGAGGGCTCTCAAGAACGATTATCGGCGATTATATGGTTCCATCGTAGGCTTTTCTGGCCGGGGAGAACCAGTCGCTCGCAAAGATAATTATTGTGAAATAGATCCTGACACAGTCGATCGATGGGGCATTCCGGTTTTGCGCTTCCGTTTTAAATGGAGTGAACTCGAAATCCGGCAAGCCAAACACATGCAGGATACCTTTGAGGAACTCATCCATACCATGGGCGGCAAAATGCTCTGGGATAAACCAGGCCGGGAAGAGAAGTACGGGCTACTGGCTCCCGGCAGAATCATTCATGAAGTGGGGGAATATGCAGGACCCTCCACTG
>JBCBZF010000957.1:0-2845 GCA_039815525.1 Bacteroidota bacterium
CAGGCTGATCATTTTGCCCGAAAAAAGTCCTTTGATCCCTTCGACAGTAATCTTGAGCTGATGATTGAAAGTATACAATCGCAGGTCAGTATCAAACGCTGACTCAATCTGATTGGCAGCCAGGACAAAAGCCGAAATCGGTACAGTCTGATTTCCCTGGCTGGCATTGGTTTGGAAGCTAAGGCTTGCGGTAAAGGCACCCGGCGTGCTGATATTGGCTTCGATGACCACTGCATGGGCATCGCCTACCGGGACCGTTACATCATTGCCACTTCCTCCGACAAAACTCAGTTCCGGATCACTCAAGCTCAGTTGGGACAGGTTTAATGCCTGGTTGCCATCATTGAATATCACAAATGAAAAGCGGCTGCCATCACCAGCAGAAATGGTGTCGTAAACCATGCTTTCCAGCGGCAGCGCCAGAGAAATGATCTGCGGCGCAACGGAATTACTTCGGAAATTGCTGATGCGGTCAGCAAACTGTGGGTAGTCTACCAGTGGATTGCGATTTCCCTGAAAACTCTCTACATCATCATTGCGACGGAGATCAATGGCTGTGGGGACAAAATCGGCATTCCATTGGCGCAGCACCGCTTCCTCTGCCGCTGAAACATAATTCTGAAAATTCTGGTAGCGCAGAAGGAAATACAGCATGCCTCTGGCGGTGGCTCCTTTCTGGACATCTCTTGGTTCAAAAACACCATTGCCTTGCTTTGACCCGCCAACACTCCAACCTGCATTACTCACCACCCCGAAGGGCAGATTGGCGCGAGTGGAATTGGCGTTTTGATCAGTGGGAAACAAATGGTGGATATCTGACCGCATGGGCAGATTGGATGAGAAAGTAGATTGGGGGAAGGTATGTTCGGTGTTGAAACCCTGACTTTGGGCAGCAGAGCGATTGGCATAGTTCGTGGCTGGTGCCCCGGTGTATACGCCTTCCAGGGTATTGACCGCTGCGCCTTGTCCATTGACCCGTTTGTTGTCAATGTCCATGAACATATTGTCCCGGGCTTGATTGTAGGAAAGCTGGATATAGTTCTCCGCCAATATCACTTTCAAGCTATCTTTTAGTTCTTGTTCATCAAGTCGGTCGGTCCGCTGGTAGTAAGGATTGCTGTACTTACCTGATCCACGCAGATCCACCCGTAGGCTTCCGCCCCGTTCAGCACTGAGGATGAGCTCTGAATTGTGCAACACATTGTGGATGGGTCGAAAGTACACCCAAATGTCCAGCGTGCCCTGAGCAGGCAGGACCAATTGATCATTGGCAACATAAAAAGGCGTACTCCCATAGATTTCCCCAAGTTGCAGGCTTAGGCTGAGGCTTTTGTCATCCAAGTTGGTGATACTAAGCATCAGGCTATCCGTCTCGGTTTCAAACCCATCACCGAAGTTCAGCAGGCTCGTATTGAGGGAAAAATTTTGGGCAGGAAGGTACAGGAAACCACCAATCAGCAGGAGAAGACCAATCAATTTTCGCATAGAGCACAAAGCTAGGCAAAGAATGTTAGTTTTGCTGCTGAAAATACCCAAAGACATGCATTATCGGATCTGGTTTATCATCGGATGTTTTCTCTTTTCAGTCAATGTCATCGGCCAAAGCCGTGAAGACAGTCTCAAGGTGGCAGAAATACTGGATGGCATCAATGAAGAGGATCGTGCCTCTTTGGGTGAATTGTCTCTGCACAATCCACGGGGTGCGGTCTCACGACACCTGTATTTTCTGCAGGCAGATAGTTACCAGCCGACATTGGCGGCCCAGGCTCTGTTCAAAGATGACCGCTCTGCCGAGGAGAGAATCGAACTGGCCATCAAACTGAAACAAATTTATGATGGTTTATCCCATTATGTAGAGCCAGAGGAGATTCCAGACAGTCCCAATTACCGCGACTCCCTGGCTGGAAGCCAGATTTATCGGATTCTTCCCAAACAGTATCCTGACATTTATCTCAAAAAATACGGAGACAATTGGCGATACAGCCGCAAAACCATCGGTACGATCAACAAAATCCACCGTCGGGTCTTTCCATTGGGGGCTGATTTTTTGGTCAACCTCGTCCCCAAGGTGGGCAATTACACCTTCCTTGGGCTGAAGGTCTGGCAATACCTGGGAATCGTCCTGCTGCTGGTTGTTTCTTTTATTTCATACAGGCTTCTGGATTGGCTCTTTGGACTGATCATTCGGCGCCTCATCCCCCGATTTTTCCCCAATGCCCAGCTGACCCGCGAACTGGTCCCTCCGGTGGCGCGCCCGCTGAGTTTTCTATTGGTGATTGAACTCATCAGTTGGCTGATCCCGGCTCTGCAATTCCAACCGGATGGTCTGGGTCGTTATGTTAATTTTATCCTGCAGGTAGCCACGCCAAGTTTTGCAGTGATTGTGGTGTATCGACTGGTAGATATTCTGGCAGCAGTTTTTAAGAGTCTGGCAGGTCGAACAGAGACCACCATGGACGACCAATTGGTGCCGCTGCTGACCAAAGCAGCCAAATTGATTGTGGTGGTACTGGGCATCATTTTCATCCTGGACAATCTGGATGTGAATGTTACGGCTCTTCTGGCCGGCGTTTCGATTGGTGGTTTGGCGCTGGCCCTGGCCGCTCAGGATACCGTCAAGAATTTCATTGGTTCTATTTCCATTTTTGTGGACCGACCTTTTGTGATTGGGGATTTCATCGAATTTGGGGGGATCTCGGGTACAGTTGCTGAGGTGGGGGTGCGTTCTACCCGGGTCCGGGCATCGGATGGAGCCTTGGTTTCCATCCCAAACGGGGATCTCGCCAACAAAACCATCACCAACCATAAGATGCGGACCTATCGACGCTATTCAACTACGATTGGC
>JBCBZF010000852.1:0-3226 GCA_039815525.1 Bacteroidota bacterium
CTTCTGCATTCGGTAGCAAATTTTGCCACTTAGCCAGCGCATCCATCTGGATAAATGGGTCTTTTTCTCCCCAAAGGATCAGACTGGAGGCATGATGAAGGGCACCCAATTGACGACCCAGCGAGCCGTACCATGCGGATGCATCCAGTAGAGATTTACCAATTTCGAGTGCTCCTTTTCTGCTCCCTGGAGAAGGAAACACTTTGCGATAGTGATGGTGGATCTGTTTGGTCAGCTTCTTTTTGTCTGCAAAAGCTGCTGGAATCAAAAATCGTGCGGAAGCATTGAGTTGGAGATACATAAAACGCCCGATCCACCCGTTGAGCAGACGATTGACCCGTATCGCATTGGGATCATCCTCTGTCTGCCAGAGCCAGGTATTCATGATGACGATCCGGGCGACTCTTGCCGGCATTTCCAGAGCCGCTCCCAGGCCAATTGGCCCACCAAAATCATGCACTACCAGGATAAAATCGCGCAGATCCAGTTTTTCAATCAAGCCCTTCAAGCGTCTGGCATGCGCCTGCGGTCGATAATCGCAGGCTTCTGGATGATCTGACAGGCCAAATCCCAAATGGTCAACCGCAATACACCGATGGGTCTGAGAGAAAGCTGCGATCAGATGCCGGTAAACAAAAGACCAGACCGGCGTACCATGGACAAATAGAATGGGTTGCCCAGCACCTTCGTCAATGTAGTGGAGACGGCCTTCTTCGGTCTCCCAAAAATGCGACTGAAAAGGATAAGAAGATCGGTCAAGCCAGGTGGCCTGGGAATGTACATGCTGCATATCTAATGTGATTTACAGCAAGTAGAGTAATTCCATGATGGGAAATCTTGGTCTGGACCAAGATCCGCCACCTGATGCCATCCACGGTTTAATAGGGCACTGAATGCAGCAGTTTACTGAAATTGGTGGGGTCCATACCAAGGTAGGAGGCGATATATTTGTGGGGAATCTGATGGATCAGGTGCCCGCTCCGCTGCATAAATGCGACGAAGCGCTCCTCCATGCTGAGCGCCAATAATTCGTAATGACGATGAATGAATCCATCGAGCACTTCCCCGGTTGCGATGCGCAATAATCGCTCCACTCCATGATAGGCATCGGCGCACCACGCCAGATGTTCATATGGAATGCGGAGCATACGCGATTGGGTAATAGTCGCAAGATTATAGCGAGCGGGGCGCTGGGTCAGCAGGGATTCCGGTAGGCCGGAAAACTCATCGGTATAGGTGAAAGCAATCACATACTCTTTTTCATCTTTGATATAGTAAGAGCGTTGGATGCCTTCGAGGACAAAATAGAGATATCGCTCGATTTGGCCTTCGCGGGTGATGAGAATATTGCGGGGAAAATCTACTTCCCTGCATTCACGCAACAACTCGTCCATATCCTCCTGATCGAGCGGATGGATATCGTTGAGAAAAGTCGTGATACGTTCGGCTTCAGTCATGTTGCCAGAATTGTTTGTGCCGATCTTTTTTAGAAACAAAAGAATGGGTCTGGTAAATGCGCAGGCCTTCTTCAGGCAGGACCGGCCCGACAATTTCTACTCTTTGTCGGTCGGCGTTGAGCAGGCTCTGACTGGATGATTTGGGTTTACCACCGCTGAAGGTCTGCAGCATTTTCTGGCTCACACTGAAAACTACTCTGGAAATGCGGGCCCAGTGAATGGCGCCACAACACATCATGCAGGGTTCAGTATTACAGTACAAAGTATGGCCTTCGAGTGAAATCAGCTGATTGCTGCGACAATATTCGCTGATCAGGATCAGTTCTGCGTGGGCAGTAGGATCGGAATAAGCGATGCTTTTGTCGATGCTGCTGACCACAACTTTACCCTGATAGACCAAAAGGGCACCGAACGGGTCTCCACCTGAATGGGCAGAGGTATCGGCCATTGCAATGGCCTGGCGGATAAATGCATGATCTGCGTTGGCCATTTATACTGTTATCAAAGGTCTTGACGATTGGAAGTACATCATTGCCCGGCGTAATTCCAATTAATGTTTAGACATTTAACTGAAAATTAATGTGTTAGAGATGAAAACCATCCTGATATATCGCCTTGCAGTATGCCAAATTTGCTGATTCAATCAAGGGTGGTTTACTGCTTCCGCACGAGAGCGGTGGGACTTCTCTTCGCGATAAATGCTTTCCTAAAATCAAACAGTATCCCTCTTTCAGCGTTTCATGAATGTCCGTTTGATCCGTGCGTGTATGGATAGGAGGGGCTAACCCCAAGCTATGTGGAAGAAAGCACGCTCGAAAAATATTTCCAATCGTACAAGCCGTTAGCTTAAGGGACTCGCCTGATAAGCGGTGTCTAATATTTGTATATTGCCATTGACCGCATCAATTTCATGAATCTTCAGCAGCTTGAATACATTGTCGCAGTAGACATTCATCGCCATTTCGCCCGGGCGGCCGAATCTTGTCATGTTACACAGCCAACCCTGAGCATGATGATCCGAAAACTGGAAGACGAACTGGATACCTTGATATTCGACCGGAGCCGACAGCCTGTCATGCCGACAGAAGCCGGAACGGAGATCATCGAGCAGGCCCGAATCATTCTGCAAGAGACCGAACGTCTGCGGGAAATTACCCGTGTTCACAAAGGCATCATCAATGGTGAATTGCGAGTGGGAATCATTCCAACCCTGGCTCCTTATCTCCTGCCCTTGTTCATCAATCCTTTCCTCGATAAATATCCTTCTATCCGACTGCGGGTAGCGGAGTATACAACGGAGACTCTGCTTGAAAAACTGCGTACTGGTGAATTAGATGTCGGCATCCTGGTCACGCCGCTGGAAGTCAATTTTGTGCGGGAAATACCACTGTTTTACGAAGCCTTTATGGTGTATGCTTCCCATCAGTATAAAAAAGAATATCTGATGGTGGAGGATATCAATCCCGATGAGCTATGGCTATTGGAAGAAGGGCATTGTTTCCGCTCACAAATCATGAATCTCTGCGAGTTGAGGCGGCAGCGGAATGTCCACATGGAATATGCGGCGGGCAGCATTGAGACCCTCAAGCAATTGGTGGAAAAACGCATGGGGGTAACCATCCTCCCCGAACTGGCAACCCTTTCTTTATCTTCTGAACAACAATTACGTCTCAAACCTTTTCAGCCACCTGCACCTGTACGCGAAGTCAGTCTGGTGACGCACCGTAATTACATCAAAGCCCGTATGGTGGAAGCCCTCAAAGAAGAAA
>JBCBZF010000363.1:0-6354 GCA_039815525.1 Bacteroidota bacterium
ATCGCGCGTAAATCCGATGATGCAGATGGTGATGGCATCCGGGATAAAAATGATAAGTGCCCGGATATTCCGGGACTCAGACGCTTCAATGGATGTCCTGATTCCGATGGAGATGGTATTGTAGACGAAAAAGACGGCTGCCCGACACTGCCAGGCCCACCTGACCGCAAAGGGTGTCCCGCGGAAGACCGCGATGGGGACGGGGTGCTCGACAGAAGTGATTTGTGTCCAGACTTACCAGGTCTGATTGCTTTCAGGGGCTGTCCGGATACCGACCATGACGGTCTGCCAGATCACATTGACAAATGCCCCGAAAAGCAAGGTCCGCGTAGCATGAGTGGCTGCCCCAGCTCCGATATTGATGCAGATGGAGATGGCATTCCAGATAAAATCGACCTGTGTCCGACCTATGCAGGTCCGGCAGAACTACAAGGTTGCCCCGACCGTGATGGTGATGGCATACTGGACTTTGAAGATATCTGCCCTGATTTACCAGGCAAGAAAGAACTGGAAGGATGTCCCGAAAAGCCCAAGGACCGCGATAAAGATGGTATTTTGGACGCACAGGATCGTTGTCCTGATGTGCCCGGAATTGCCTCCCTGGCTGGCTGCCCTGATATTGCAACTCCCACAGATCAGGGAGCAATGGAGATGTTGCCCCAATTTGGGCCGATAGAATATGATACTGATAAAGACATCATTCGTTCATACTACTTCAGCATGCTGGATGAATTGGCGGCCTTTATGCGACGTCATGCCCGGGTCAAATTGGCTGTCATTGGGCATACTGATGACGAAGGTGGACGGGAATATAATATGGCGCTAAGTCGCAGACGTTCAGAATCGGTTCTCTACTATCTGTCATCCCGTGGGATCGATCCCTCTCGCATCCGAATGCAACATTATGGCGAACTGGTTCCTAAGTCAAACAACGTCTCTTCACAGGGAAAAGCCAGAAATCGTCGGGTAGAGCTTTACCTTTCATATTGATCCCATCTTTTATGTATGGATAACAGACCTGTTCATTTTGGTGAGCAGGTCTGTTGCTTTTGGAGGATTTGATACGGATGTACCGCATCCTGAAAGGTAACACTGTAGTTCGATTTTTCGGATTAATGTCGGCCTTTTAAGACCGTTTGTCGAAAAAGAAGAAAGAGGATTGTATTGTAACTGTTTGTTGGTGAATTGATTAGGTTGAATTGGTGTTTTGGGGTGTGATTTTGGCCGAAAAGTATTCTATGCTACAGTAGTGTAAAAAATCGAATATTACTTATTTTGGTAATAAATAGTATTTGAACAATTTGTGATTGAAATAAACAACAACGAATGAGTCAAATGCTTTACCAGATATTGATTGTTCTTTCTGCCTTTATTGTTTCTGCCAGTGTCATACCAGGTCTGATTCGTTTTGCTATCCAGCAAGGGGCAGTCGATCAGCCCGGCGGGCGCAAGAAACACGAACACCCTACGCCAGCATTTGGCGGTGTGGCAGTTCTCATCGGATTGTTTTTTGCGATCGGATTGGGATTGGGCCAACTTCAGTTTGCGGAAATCGGGATTGTTCTCGCAGTTTCTGCGGGTCTTTTTGCGCTTGGTTTGGTAGATGATTTGCTTACCCTTGGCGCCAGTCAGAAGTTAATGATTCAAATAGGATTGGCTGCATTTGCTGTGTCCTCAGGATTGGTGATCCCGAGCCTGGATGGCTTACTTGGGTTGTATCAAATTGATCCGATTTTCCAGAAAGGATTGGCGTTGTTGTTCATTGTTGGCATCATGAATGCGATGAACCTCATTGATGGCATTGATGGATTAGCAGGTGGCTTGGGCATGATTGTCGCACTGGGAACGGGTCTGTTTCTTTGCATGACCGGAGAATATCTTTATGGCATGCTGGGCTTGATTTTGGCTGCATCTCTGGCGGGATTTTTGGTCCACAATATCTCGCCAGCAAACATTTTTATGGGCGACAATGGATCCTTGGTGCTTGGGTTCCTCTTGTCGGTACTCTCTATCCGGGTTTTCCAACGGATCGATGTGATGACACTCCCTGGTGTGTTTGATGGCTATGGTATCAGTTGGGTGTTTGCCATGTTGATTGTTCCGGTTTTCGATGTGGTCCAGGTTTCATTTACCCGAATTCTCCAGGGCCGCTCACCTTTCTCTCCTGACTATAATCATACCCATCACTTATTGGTCAGACTCGGCCTACGACATGATCAGGCGGCCATGGCACTCTATCTCTTTACGACTGCTGCCGTGGTATTGACCGGGTTGGGATTCATGCTGGGGCTGGCTGGAAATCTGGTTTTTGTTCTCCTGCTCAGCCTCGCTCTCCTGAGCATTATCGGGCTTCGCATCACCGTTGTACGATTTGAATCGAAGACGCAAGCACGCAAACAAAAGACGCAAGAAGCTCCTTTCCCTGCCCGAGCCCTCCTTGTGATTCGAAATTACCTTTTTTAGCATCTGATGGGAATTCCTTGATTCTCACATGCTGAAAACATAATTTGGGGCTCTCAGCCCCATTTTTTGCTTGTTGAATCCAAATGATTAACTCATGAATTCCAGTTTCAGATTGCGCCTGTACCTGATCGGTAGCATAATATGCTTACTCAGCTGCCAAACACCTGATTCATCCATTCGCAACATTGCTGCCAAATATCTGGATGCGCGACTGTATATGAATTTTGCCGCGGCAACGCAATATGTCTCTGAAGACAGCAAGGAGGTCCTGGAAGAATTGGAAGATCTTTCAGGAGAGTATCTAGAGGACGGCCAACAAGTTTCTCCCTACAAAATCATTGGCTTCGATCAAGATGGTAATAAGGCCGTCGTAACCTATGCCATGGAAGGATTTGGTGAAGCAGAGCTGGAATTGGTGGCGGAAAATGGCGACTGGAAGGTTCAGCTTTCTCCTAATTCTGTGCCGGATGAAGGCTTATTAATCCGTGATTTACAGTCTTTGGAAAGTGAAGACAGCGTTGATACGGACACAGAAAGATTGGACGCGATGTTGATGAAAGAGGATGAGGGAGAAGAAGAATTAGACAGTGTAGTAACGCAATAAGAGGAATCCCAATAAGCTTGTATTTCCTGATTATTTGCTTAGATAGAAACCATATCATAAAAAAAGGCGGCTCATTCGAGCCGCCTTTTTTATGTATCAGGGGAGCTTACTGCACCACAATTCTGCGGTAAGCTTCTCCATTTTCCGTCCGTACTCTTAGCATATAAATGCCGGAAGCACTGGATTGGAGATTGATCTCACGACTCACTTTGCTTACACCGTTTTCACTTTGACGATAAACAGCCTTACCACTGATATCGTAAACTGCGATTTCCACATCCTCAACTTGTGCAAACTCTACTGAAAGTGTAAAGCTGCCCTGGTTTGGATTCGGATAGGCTTCAAGCATATTGATACCGGCATTGAGCAGGTCGTCAATGCTCACTGCACCAACAGTGGTAGAATCTTCTGCAGTACAACCATTGGCATCAGTGACTGAAACCGTGTAGACACCAGGTGCCAATCCAGAAATGGATTGGGTGGTACCGCCGTTGCTCCAGGCAAATGTGTATGGAGGGGTTCCAGTGTTGATGTCAACGCTGGCAGAGCCTGCGGTGCCGGATCCGTCATCAGAAGTTGCTTCGGCTGCAATGTTCAGGCCATCACCAACGGTTACCATCACAGTATCAGTAACGAAGGTACCACAATCATCAATAATTGTGATGACGTACTCTGTATCGGTCGTTGGAGATGCGATTGGATTGGAGATCGTTGGATTGGTCAATCCCACCGGTGGATTCCAGGAGACGAGATATGGATCAATGGTTTCTTCAGCGATGGCCCATCCACCAATCTGAGCCCCTCCTCCATACGCAGTAACGAAGCTGGCGGCTCCGGTAGAAACATCGATTGAGAAGAGCTGAGAAGTACCACCGAAAGCACCACCGATCGCCATGGTGTAGAGCTCATTGGTTTCCGGATCGAAATCCGCATCCTGTCCAAAGTTCAGGTCGATACCCAGTGGACCAATTGGGGTGGTAACCCCCGTGCTCAGATCCAGGCTGTAGAGGGTGTCATCGCTAATGTCTGCAGTGTAGGCATTTCCATTTTCATCAATGGCGAGCCAGATTGCAAAAGGCAGACCAACTGCCACCGTCGGGGTCGCGGTACCTGCTCCCTGGTCGATTGTATACAGCTGTGAAGCCGCACCGTCAAGACTAAGACCGTACAGAATTCCACTGTTTTCATCAAAGGCGAGACCGCCCCAGGTATGACCGGCCAGCGGGATGCTACTACCCAGAGTGGAAACAGTATTCGAAGTCGGATCGATCAGGAGGAGGGTTTGCGCATCATTGTCCAATGCAAGGAAAAAGCCCTGGACAAAATCGCCTGCAAAAGCACTACCAATACCAGATGGGATGGCGACAGTAAAGTTAGCAGCATCATTGAGTTTATGGCGAATGAAAGAACCCGCACCGACATCAATTCCGAAGGCTCTTTCGCTGGCACGAGGCGTTCCACTACTAGCAGGGACGTCCAGACCAATTTGAACACCATCCGTTCCACAAGTGGTGACATCAGGCGCATCAAATGCTGTCAGACTTGGCGCAGGTGGAACCGTAACACTACCGGTAAAGGTAGAGTCGCAATTGTCCGTAATGGTATAGGTATATGTACCAGCAACGACATTGATCAGATCCGGATCGGTGGTATTATTGCTCCATGCGAAGGTAAATGGAGGGGAACCACCACTAACAACAAGACTGGCACTTCCAGTCGCTTCGCCCGGACATCCAGGAGCCTCGGTACGATCGACTGTCGCACTGACGGCGGGGACAGTCAATTCTGTCAGCGTAACATCAAAGCTTCCTTCTTCACCAGCACCGAAACCATCAACCAACAGGTAGTAAGTATTGCCTGGTGTCAGACAGAATACATCCATGCTGGATGCAAAAAGGTTACCAACCGGACAGCCACCTGGCGTATCATCATTGCCTGCAACCCATACGTAGCTGCTAAAGTCGCTACAGTCTGTGGTTTCAAATAAGGCAATCTGGGTGTCAAAATCCGTATTGCCCTGAGAACACAAGTCAATGTTGAGGGCACCAGAAGCAGGGGCAGTAAAGGTAAACCAAACCGAAGCCTGAATGGTGGTATCACAGAACGCACCGCCACAAATCCAACCATCATTGGTCCCGGTGGTCGTTGTCATGACGTTTAGATCTGCATCTTCAGTAGCTGTCACAGTCGCACCAATGTTGCTGAAAGGCCCTGCCACGATACCATCTACCAGCAGTGGCGATGCCAGGCAGGCACTGTCATTGGTTCCGAGAATAATTTCTTCTACATCAAGACAGAAATCTCCTTGCGTGCCATCCCATCCAGATACAGCTACGTAGTAGGTATTACCAGGTGTCAATGCAACACCGGTCAGAACTGAGTTGAACCCTACGACTGTACCACCATCCTGATCACAGGCAATCTCAACCAGGTCAAATGGATTGGTACAATCACCGCCTGGAAGATCGTATACCGCAATTTCGGTGTCATCATTGGAGCCGATGGCGAAATCAGTTGAAACATTGACCAGGCCAGAAGTCGGCGCGACAAAGCTGAACCAAACTGACTGAGAGCCTCCAACGAAACAACTGGCGGCGGCTTCACCGATTTGTGCTGAAGCATTGGTGTTGTCTCCATTGGGTCCAGAACAGGTATCACTCAGGACCAAAGGAATGGCATTACAGAGTGTATCATTAGATGGCCCAGGCGGTGGTAATACCGCCGCTTCATGTACCTCAATACAAAATGTTCCCTGGGTACCGGCAAAGCCCTGTACCTGGACGTAAAAAGTATCGCCAGCTGGTGCTACCTGAGAAAGAATCACACCATTGCTCGGATTGACGATTCCACCTCCATCAGCACATGCGACTTCTACCAAAGAATTAGGCGTGGCACAGCCACCACCAGGCGCAGCGGCATACATCGCAATTTCGGTATCGAAGTTGGTACCCTGAGAAAAGTCCGTGGTAATGTCTACAAAACCTGAAGCAGGCCCCGCAAACTTAAACCAGACGGTGTTTAGCGGTGTACTGAAACAACTGGCAACGGATTCTCCAATTTGGAAGGTTGCATTGGTGTTGTCGCCATTGGTCATGCCCATACAAGAATCACCAACGGTGATCAGAGTCGCATTACAGATCGTATCATTAGACGAGGCGATCTGCGCTGGCAGAGAATTGACCTCCAGGCAAAAGCATATAGTTACTCGCCTTGATGAGAGCATACTCCTCGGAATTGCCCCAAACTTTGAGATAGCTGAGGCGACTAACTGGGAAGGGATTGGTCAG
>JBCBZF010000107.1:0-10232 GCA_039815525.1 Bacteroidota bacterium
ATCTAACGCGCGAAGCCGGCAATGATTATGGCCGCGCGACCGTCGGCGCGGACTATTCCAAGACGTGGATCGCGCCGGGTGGCATCGAGGTGAAGCCCTTCGCCTGGGGGCGGTTTGACAATTACGATCTGACGCCCGCCTCTGGCGAAGATGTCGGCTTTTCCCGCACACTTGGCCAGGTCGGCATGGATGTCCGCTACCCCTTCATTCGCCCGGGTCAGTCGGTCACGCTGGTCGTGGAGCCCCGCGCGCAGATTACGGAAAGCTTCGGCGACGCCAAGATCGAGCGGTTCACCTCCAGGCCCATAGAGCGGCTCAATTCGGAGCCATCAGTATCCAACTGGACAGATCCAGTCATGAATTCATGCACATTGGCCACCAGGTTTCCTTTTTTAAGCTTGAATTTGGTCTTGAGGTAGATGTCCGCGACACCTACATTGCCATTGGCCGGACCGACAAAGAAGTAATCCATGAAGCCATTGTGCGCGTGGTTGGTCCCAAAATCTGGGGTGAAGTTGTGAACGGTTTCGGCGTCTGGATCATTGTCATCTTCGCCTGAGATGTATTCAACGCCCAATTTGATCGGTGTCAGCTTGGTCTTCAGCGTCACATTGACCCCAGCCAGGAAAGCGCTCAAATTGGCCGCCCCTCTTTTACCAGTTTGCAAATAACCATCGGCGCCAATGACAACTTTACCCAGGCTGATGCTTCCGATCCCTCCCAGGGTCTGACGGGCAGAGCTGGTTGAATCTGCATTTTGCCATTCTGTATTCAAGGCTAACAGAGAAAGACTGGCTTTGTCAAATCCCTGATTGAACCAGGCATACTGCATATTTTTGTAGCTGCCGCCGACGGAGTAAAAAGATGCCCCTGGTGCCTGAATAAAAGCGGGTTCCGCCACATCATCATCTGAGTTGACTGCTATACCAAGATGAAGCTTTGTCTTTTTGGCAGCATCTTCATACAAGAACAATAAGGCATCGTGCCGACGGCCCTGCTGCGCCCATTCCAAACCACCCAAAATCCGCTGGTTGTCATAGGAAATGATCTGGCGACCCGCTTTCACCGAAGCTTTCTTGGATACATAATACTGTCCCCAGGCTTCACTTAAGAATGTATTCCCGTCTTCCTGCTTGAAGATTTGCGGTACTTCCCCCCAAATGCGGACATCCTGTACTGAAAGGCGGAATGCATACTTTTCGTTTTTGTAATCGAAGTAAAGGCGACTTCTTTGTTCAGTAAAGAAGGCTGGATCATTTGCTGCGGTAGTGGGGGTTTTGAATCCATTTCGGAATTCAGATCTCGGACGAACTTCTGCGCTCAGGGTAAACTGTGCTTTCATGTGCACAGCAAAGAGACAGAAAAGAAGGCAGAGACATGCTTGTTTCATAGAGAGCTTCCTGTTCATTTGGATAGGATTTAAGTAGCAAAATAAGTATTCGCGTGTAGTCCTCTGCGTTTCGGAAGCTAATGTAGGTCAATATTACGTAAATACCTAGCAAAAATACTTAATAAATAAGTATCAATACTTAATTAGTGAATGATAAACAGAAAAATCCTAAGACAGCAGCTCATGCGGCCTTATCAAATAGAGAAGGGAAAAAATTTTCAGGGAAAGCACCTAAATCAATCCGTAAGCCGTGGCGGCTTTACTGAGTTCGAGAAGGTTTTTAACGCCCATTTTTTTCATCAGACTAAAGCGGTGGGCTTCGACCGTGCGCACGCTTTTACCGAGGTGTTCGGCAATCTCTTTGTTGCTCATACCGGAGACGGCAAGACGAAGAATCTCCAGCTGGCGACGGGTCAATTTAAAATCAGGCTGAGGGATTTTTACTGGATCTGGCATTGGACCTGAAGCCATCCCTCCCTGTACATTTTCAAGGTATTTCTTCACCAAAATCGGCGATATATCTCCGCTAAAGTATTTTTCCCCAGCATGAATGGTCCGGATTGCCTTGACAAACTCTTCCCGGGAAGTGTCTTTTAACAGGTAACCAAACGCACCTGCTTCAATGGATTGCAAGACGTACTCAGCTGAATCATGCATCGACAAAACCAGTGCTTTGGTGTCAGGTGCCTCAACTGCCATCCGGCTCACAGTCTGAATGCCATTGAGTTGTGGCATCCGGATGTCGACAATCAGCATATCAGGTGTCAGGTCAGCGACCTGCTGCAAAGCTTCTTCACCATTAGCAGCTTCGGCGATAACCTGAATGTCTTCATCTTCTTCCAGCAGGGAACGAATGCCATCTCGCACCAGAGAGTGGTCGTCAGCCAGAATAATACGTATCTGGCCAGATTCAATGGGGGGATTGGGGGTACTCATTTCCGTAAAGATACGTAATTTCAGCCATTCAGGTCCTTTACACTGGCTGTCGCAGCGGAATGTTCATGGTAATGCGGGTTCCTTCACCGGGCGCTGACCGAATAAACATGCGGCCATGAATAAAATCAACCCGTTCCTGCATAAAGGACAGCCCCATATTTGATCCATTCTCGGAGATTTCTTTTACATCCATTTGTTCCGGATCAAAACCGATTCCATCATCTGTAATCTTGATGCTGAGCATATTTTCACTATGGGAAATCGTAACAAGGATATAGGAGGCTTGGGCGTATTTGATGGCATTGTTGACCGCTTCCTGCGTGATTCGATAGACATTGGTTTCAGTAATTGAATCCAATCGATCCAGGAAGTCGGTGGTATTCTCAAATAAGATATTTTCGGAAGTCATCCGCCCCAGTTCAGCGCAGAGCTTGGCCAAAGCGGTCGGAATGCCATAGTCAGTGAGTTCGGGCGGCGTAAGGTTAAAGGTCGCAATCCGTACGCCTTTGATCAGGTCTGAGGTAAGCTGCCGTAAGCCATCAATTTTTTGCTTCGCCTTTTCAGGTTTGTCTGGATTCAGCGATTCGAGATTGAATTTCAATGCCGTCAGCATCTGCCCGATCCCATCGTGCATATCCCGCGCGATGCGCTTCCGTTCGTTTTCCTGGGCTTCAACTACCTGGCGGGAACGATTTTCTTGCAGACGAAACTCTTCCTCAAACTTCTCCTCATACACCTGTTGCAATTCCGTCTCGGTTTGCTTTCTCGCCGTGATATCGGAGCAAAGAATCAGATAATCCTGCTGTACCCCACTCCGGTTAACCGGGACAATAGAGGTTTCCAGCCAGCGCTTCTCTCCTTGTACTGTGGTTACCGCCAGTTCTCCGGTCCAAATCACTGATCTGGGTGTGCGAATAATCTGATCGATGTATTGCTGCTCCCCTTCATTGCTGCTCAGAATTTCAGCCAATTGACCACTGGGCTTCTGGGCTTCATACCCCAGAAAGCGCATCAATTTTTCACTCATATACATCAAGCGACCGTCCAGATTGGTACTGGCAAAGAGAGCTGCCTGATCAACGGCAAAATTGAGCGCTTTCAATTCCTGTACTGATTGCTCTTTGACCTTGTACAGTTCGGTCATTTCTTCTGTCTGCTGTTGCGCTGCTTTCTCTGCCTGGATCAACTGCTGAATGTTGCGCTGTACATAGCGAGCGGCTGGCCGAAAGATGAAGGCGATTTCGAGGATAAGCGCCAGAATGGCAAAAAATAATAGGTAGGACTCTGTTTGTTTGAGGGAAACAACTTTGGCTCTGGCTTCTTTATCATACTGAAATACCAGTGCATCCATGCCTTCCAGGAAGGCCGATTCATTGTCCAGAACCTGATTTGCCGCAGCTATCAGGAAAGAATCCACCAATTCGGATTGGGTTGATGTCGCTTGTAGGATTTGCTCTGTCCCTTTCACCATTTGGGTAAAAATTGGATCAATCCGTTCAAACATCGCCTGCACTGCTAAACTGTTGTCCCCCGGCAGTCCCTTTTCAGCATCCCCCTGGAGCAGTCCCTGATGTGATTGCGTCCAGAGGGCGAGCGTACTGGCCAGACTTTGGCTCAGTTCCGATCGGGCCGCAGGCTTGTCGCTTTCAATCAGCAGAAGAACTTCCTTGGATAATTTTTGGCTGAGCATTCGTTGCCGACCGGCGACATTGATCACACGGGAATCGTTCAACTGCTTGTCAAGATGCAAGCGAATGAGCCAATTACTGGCCAGTAAAACCAGGGCGATGACACTCATTGCCAATACATACCAACGGCTCAGGCGTTTGAACACCAGTGCACTCTGACTTGGGGCATGATCAGCTTTGGTCATGAAGGAGATAAGGCTTTTTGTACAAGATTGAGATGCTGAGGCGAAAAAGGCAGTTGCAAGGCCGCTTCATGGCCTTTAGCAGACATTTTCCGCCAGGTCTTTTGCAGGATTGTGATCATTTTCGCTTCATCAGTATGACTGGAAAAATCGGGGAGGTAATGCGCTAAAAAGACGAGACAAATGACATCTTCAAGGCTTTGGGTATCTGCATCAGCTTTGAGGTTTTTCTTCAGGAGCATTTGCTGCACCTTTTCAATCAGTTCTTTTTCATAGCCAACCCCAGCCAAAATATCCCCAGCCTTTTCAGCATGCAGGGCTTTCAAGGCATTCCGCCAGGCGTGATAGCCTTTTCGATCGCGGGGATACTGATCGCGCGGTATTTCCCAACGACAGATGTGTTGCGCCCGGGCCGCCAGTTGCAGGCTTTCGGATGCCTCCGGCTGAAATTGTGTCAGTCGCTCCGTCATACGACGGGCATACAATAATTCCTTCGGCCACATTTTCCCATTCCATTCTTCCTGATTTGGGTCAGCCTCATTCGCAGCATCAAAAGCTGCCATTGCCTGATCAAATCTAGCTTTCTGCATCTGCTCTCACTTTGGTAGAAAAGCTAGTCGGCAAAACCTACATAAACAAATCCATCCTCCACTTTGACCGGATAGACAGCAATCGACATGTCCGTGCCATTTAGATTTTCACCCGTTTCGAGTGAGAAGGTTTTTTTATGCAGGGGGCAGGCTACTTTCGGGATACCATTGGCATCGCCGATCATGCCACGTGCCAGTACCATTTCCAATTTATGGGGACACAGATTCTGGCAGGCATACCATTGCCCCCGGCGGGAAAACTGGAAGACGGCGACCTGCTTATCTTTGTACTTGATACAAGCGCCACCGTTGGCAGGAAAAGCCGAAACGGGTGCGGCTTTGAACCAGTGTACGACTGATTCAGAGGAGAGAGAAGTATATGTGGACAACAGTTCTTGCATGTCAATGGGATTTGCAAAAAGAATTAAGACCAGGGGGCAGGCATTTTTTGTTCACGCATGGGAACAAAGGTGAGTGTTTCGTCTGGCTCTTCAGCATTGATAAAATGTCTGAATCGCGCCCTCAACGCAGGATTTTCCACCACTTCTTTCCATTCACATGTATAGGTAGCCACCATCTGCGCCATTTCTGCTTCCAGGGTTTCACAAATGCCCAGGCTGTCATCAAGGATCACTGATTTGAGGTAGTTGAGGCCTCCATCGAGTTTTTCCAGCCAGGCAGCCGTTCGCATCAAAGGAGCGGCAGTACGGAGATAGAACATCAGAAAACGGTCCAAATAACGAATAACCTCTTGTTTGCTTACCCCTTCAATCAGCGTCAGCGCATGTTTGGGTTTGGCCCCGCCATTGCCGCAGACATAGACATTCCAACCGGCTTCGGTGGCAATCACGCCAAAATCCTTACAGCGTGCCTCAGCACACTCCCGGATACAGCCTGACACACCGCCTTTCAGTTTGTGTGGAGAGCGGATGCCACGATAGCGTTCTTCCAATTCAATGGCAAAACTGACCGACTCGTCCATGCCATAGCGACACCAGGTGGAGCCAACACAGCTTTTGACGGTTCGGAGTGCCTTGCCATAGGCATGGCCTGACTCAAAACCTGCTGTAATCAATTCTTCCCAAATCAGCGGCAGTTGATCAATGCGGGCGCCAAATAAATCGATGCGTTGGCCACCGGTGATTTTGGTGTACAAATCATATTTCTTCGCCACCTCACCAATCACAATCAGTTTCTCTGGTGTGATCTCCCCACCGGGAATGCGCGGCACCACTGAATAGGTACCATTGCGCTGAATATTGGCGAGATAGCGGTCATTGGTGTCCTGAATCGTATCCTGCCGGACGGCGGTTTCATTGTATATACCGGCGAAGATTGAGGCCAGTACTGGTTTACACACTTCACAACCATCCCCACAGCCGTGGCTGTCCAGGGCCTCATCATAGGATTGAATACCCTGGATCTTGATGATGTCGTATAGTTCTTGTCGGTTGTAGGGGAAATGTTCGCAGATGACTTCCTTGACGGTTTTGCCCATAGACTTGAGGGTCTCACTGACAAGATCGGCGACCATGGGCTTACACCCTCCGCAACCAGTGGTTGCTTGGGTATGCTGACAGACTTCTTTGAGATTGGCACAGCTTTCTGCGGTCAGGGAATCACAAATGGTGCCTTTGCTGACGCTTTCGCAGGCACAGATCACTGCGTCATCCGGCAGGTCCATGACTGATCCAATCCCCGGACTGTCTCCCCCTCTTGCGCCCAGAATCAAATCTTCTGGATTGGGTGGAAGCGGCAAGCCATTTTTGGCGATTTGCAGTAGCATCTGATAGCTATCTGCATCGCCTACCAGCATGCCTCCCAACAAGCGCTTGCCGTCAGCAGAAATGTTGATGCGTTTGTATGTCTTCTTGAGTTTGTCATGGAAATAAATGCTTTGGGTATCTTCATTCTCTGGCAAAGCTTCCCCAAAACTGGCGACGTCTACGCCGATGAGCTTGAGTTTGGCGGACATGTCGACTGCATCGCTCATGCGTTTGTCTTCCCCCAGCAGATGGGCGAGTGCGACTTCAGCCATTTCGTAGCCTGGTGCAACCAGACCGTAGGTCATATCCTGGTAAGCCGCCGCTTCCCCTATCACATAAATATCCGGGTCGCTGCTTTGCATGCGGTCATTTACGACGATGCCACCACGGCTTCCGATGCCCAGTCCAGCCCTGCGGCCAATTTCATCCCGGGCCCGGATACCAGCTGAAATGACCAGCATATCGGCTTTCAGCGCTTGCCCGTCGTTGAACTCCAAACCGGTCATGCTGCCATTGCCGGAGATGGCATGGGTAAAACAGGAAAGGTGAACTTTGACATCCATTTCCTCTATCATATCCCGCAAAAGAGTCCCACCTCTCAAATCCAATTGGCGGGGCATGAGCTGATCTGCACATTCGATCACTTCTACTTTCATCCCCAGATCCCGCATGGCTTTGGCCGCTTCCAGTCCCAATAAGCCCCCCCCCAATACTGCTGCTGTGTCCCGGCCTTCGGCCAACATCTTCTTCCCATAGCCAATGATGTTGTCCAGGTCTTCAATGGTCCGATACACAAACACCCCCTTTTTGTCAATTCCCTGAATGGATGGCACAAAAGGCGCTGATCCCGTCGCCAGAATCAATTTATCATAAGAACATTGTCTGCCCTTATCAGAGGTCAATTGCTTGTTTTCCCGGTCCAGATGGGTAATCTTTTCACCACATAATAACTCAATCCCATTCTCTGCATACCAGGTTGACGGTGCCAGGCTCAAACGCTCCGCCTGTTGATCGCTAAAATATTCACTCAGGTGAACCCGGTCATAGGCGGGATATGGCTCTTCACCAAAAACTGTGAGATGAAATGATTTCTCCAGGCCGGCTCCAATAAATTTCTCACAAAATTTATAGCCAACCATACCATTCCCTACCAAGACGATTCGATCCATAAATTCCGTATTTAACCAACGTAATTACGTAATAATTTCCTCAGGGTATCCACAAATGTAGACAAAAATACGTATCAATACCTAAATTTATCAGAAGTTTACCTAGATTGCCGCCCAATACCTAAAGACATGCAACAATTTTCACCCAAGGCCCATATCAGTCTGGTTGGAGCGGGTCCCGGCGATCCTGATTTGATCTCGGTAAAAGGACTCAAAGCCATACAATCGGCAGATGCGATTCTGTATGATGCACTGGTCAATCCAATTTTACTGAAAAATGCACCGAGTGGCTGTGTGAAAATATATGTTGGGAAACGGCGTGGTATGCACCGATATCCACAGGAGAAAATCAATGAACTCCTGGTCCAAACAGCCCGCCGATATGGACATGCCGTTCGGCTCAAAGGAGGAGATGCCTTTGTTTTTGGCCGCGGGCATGAAGAATTGACCTATGTCCGGGCACACAAGATTCCGGTCAGCATTGTCCCAGGCATTTCCAGCTGTATTTCGGTTCCGGCTTTGCAGGAAATCCCCCTCACTTGCCGTGGTGTGAATGAAAGCTTTTGGGTTCTGACAGCAACGACCAAAAACGGAAAATTATCGACCGATATTCAGTATGCTGCACAATCCAGTGCAACTGCCGTCATTCTGATGGGCATGCGGAAGCTGGAGGAAATCGTGGCACTTTTCGCCCATCACGGTAAGACAAACTGCCCTGCCATTGTGATAGAGAAAGGTTCGTGTCATGGAGAAAAAGCGATCATTGGCCCCCTTGACAGGATTTGTGAAAGTGTACGGGATGCCAAGCTAAGTGCACCAGGCATCATTGTCATTGGGGAGGTAGTGGGTTTACACACCGATTGGGAGTTGGCACAGAAACACCCTATCCTGATCGGGGCGCAAGCAGCGCGACAGGCCTTTCCGCAAGCGATACGCCACGCATTACCTGCTTAAGAATATTGCATCACAAGGCCCAGATTTGTCTGGCCATGGCATTGACATCAATGGGATTGGCAGTGGCAGAGAGAATGATCACCGCCCGGCCAAAGGCCGGAGAAAACTGCAGGGAAGTCGTATGGTGATTGCTGCCAATCACATAGTAGCGCCCCTCGCTGTTCGTATCATCCAGCAACAGACCATAGGTCGCAAACGTATTTTGTCCCAAACCCAGCTGCGGGGTGGTGATCCGGGTCAATTCAGAAGCCAGGGGTGAAAAAGGTTCCAGTAAGGTCTCCATCATCCGGCGCATATCGCGTGGTGAGCTGTAGACAGTTTGCATGCCTTCCCATTCACCATATTGATGTTGCAAAATAGAGCGACCATTGGGATCAAGGGCCGGAAGGATGCGTTCCAGCTGATTGGCATTCAAGCCGGAGGGCTGACCCGTTTCCAAAAGATCCAATCGGCTGGCAATCCGACTTTGTAAGAGTGCATCATAGGATTCCCCACTGCGCTGGGATAAGACCCAGGCCAATGCAGCCATTCCCTGTTGCGACTTCAGATAGCGGGTTCCAGGCTGAAAAACCAATCTTTGAGAAGAAACAAAGGCAAACAAATCTTCCACGGTGGCATTTGCATACAAAGTCGCAGTTTCATCAAGTGATAGCCGGGTATTGTCAAACGATTCCAATAAAGCCGAAGTATGTGAAGCAAGATGGCGCAACTCGATATTCGTTTCACCAACATCAGGTACCTGCGTCGGCCAGTATGCTTCGAGGGAGTCTCTTTCGCTCAAACGTCCCTGATCAAGGAGGCCTGCATACAACAAGACTGTAAACAAATGGCTGACATCGCTCAGTGAATAAAGACTCGAATCATTGCTTTGCCCAAAATGTAAACTCAGTACCTCGTCAGGGTCGATCCAGATGACAGAGACATCATCAAGCGTCCCAAATGTTCGGTATTGGGTAACAATGTTTGAGATTCGGTCCTCAGTTGTTGGGAGAATAAAATCATTTTGCCGGCTACAGGCAGATAGCACAAGGACCAATACAAGCAGATAGTTTTTCATGGTGTCTGGTTTCGTTTTGGCTGAAAAATATACACAGCAGCCAGGCCCAGACGGAAACCATTGAGGCCCAATGCCCCCTGATCGTAGGCGGCTTGATTCACGGGATTACTTACTGCACTTTCTACCCGTAATTCCCCATAGCGTCTTTACCCTTAGCCCAATCCCTGCCATCCATTCAAAGCGAAATTCACGTGTTACATCCCTGATATCGGTATTTTCGCCTCCCCTGGCATGCCGCGCATCAAAATTGAGACCGGGGGTAAATCCGAATTGGAAAAAAGGACGAAAGGATGATTCGCCTGGTTTTTCTACCAGGATGGACAGCGGCAAATTGATCCAACTAAAATGGTTTCGAAAAGCATTTCCTTCCTGAATCGTCCGGCTAAATTGATAGGCAGCCCGGACAGCCAGCCATTCCTGAACCGGATAATGGACCAGACCACTGATCCCAAATTGCGCAGACCCACGCTGAAAAGGTCGAAATTGTTCCCCGACCGAAT
>JBCBZF010000003.1:0-32355 GCA_039815525.1 Bacteroidota bacterium
ATGATGAAAATAATTTTTTCACCATCCCTGCCGGTACTGTGGTACCTGCCAACGGTTATTTGGTGTTGGTGCAGAATGTGACGGCCTTTCAGAGTATCTATCCTGCTGTCAGCAATGTGGTTGGACCCTGGAGTTTTGGCCTGGGTGGGGGCGGTGAATATGTCGCTTTGCTTACCGATGAACGTTGTTTGGTGGATATCCTTAGATACAATGATGCACCTCCCTGGGATCCAAATGCGGAAGGAAATGGTCTGACACTCAGTTTGATGTCCCCGGATCGCGACAATGAATTGGCCGGCAGTTGGATTGCCAATGGCCCTACACCAGGCGCACCGAATAACATTCCAGATCCCTGTGTTGGGATCAATGCGGACATCCTCATATCGGAAATTTATTATAATTCTCCTCCGAATATTGATGCCGGAAACTGGCTGGAATTGTACAATAACAGCGCTGTTAGTCAGGATATAAGTAGCTGGGAAATCCATGCTGATGATACGTCCTTTGTTTTGCCGTCGATCAACATAGCTGCCAACTCTTATTTGGTCCTGGTGGAGGATTCAAATGCCTTTTCCAGTTTTTATCCTTCCGTCAACAACTACATCGGGAACATGGGATTTGGACTGGAAAATGGGCGCGATCAACTGCTACTATACTCTCAGAGCCGTTGTCTGATCGACTCGGTTGAATATGCGGGGAAAGCACCCTGGGACCCGGAAGCAGATGGTTTTGGTCCTTCGCTTTCTCTCAAAGACCCAGCAACTGATAATGCGCAGCCTGAAAGCTGGCAGGCCAGTTGGGGGAGCGGAACCCCTGGCCAGGCACACGGCGCTTCTGTCTGCAACAGTTTGGAGCAGGTAATCATCAATGAAATCCATTATCACAGCCCTGATGATGCCAATGCTGGTGATTGGGTCGAATTATACAATCCAACTGCTAATCCCATTGACATCAGCAATTGGACCCTAAGGGGAGATAAGGATCGTTTTTATCTTCCAAATACCACCACCCTGTCCGCGCATTCCTTCCTTGTCCTGGTAGAAGACTCCGCCAAATTTGAAGCGATTCATGGAGGGGTAAGTAACTATATCGGAGAAACAGGTTTTGGACTGGACAATGGCGGCGAATCCCTCGCCTTATTTGACAATCGCTATTGTTTTGTTGATTCTTTGACATTTGCGGATGAAATACCCTGGCCGCTGGCAGCGGATGGACAAGGGGCAAGTATGGCGCTGCTGGACCCGGCACTCGACAATGCCCTGGGGGAAAATTGGTATGCAGAAACCGGCGGAACGCCTGGTCGGAACAATGAATATGATTGCGGACCCGGTGGAGAAAACGTCAATCGTCGTGTCTGGCTGTACGCAGATGAGTATGGAGGCCCACTGACCGACAATTCTTCCCTAAGTAATTGGACTGATCTAAGCGGTTTTGGCAACGATGCTTCCCAATCAGATCCGGCGGATCAGCCTCACTATTTCGGCGATGAAATCAACGGACATGGCGTAGTGCGCTTCGATGGCAGCCAGGATTGGCTCAAAATCAATGGTGCAGTCAGCACCCTGACGGATAGTTTTAGTTTGTTTGTGGTCTTTCGTCCGCAGGCAGATACCGATGACGGATATTATCTCTCGACGCATAATGGTGGCGCTAACCGGATCAAGTTTGGCCACCGGATTGCTGGACAACTCATCTACGATGATGATGACCCGTCTATGAGCAATGATGTCTATTTTGACCAAAGTACCATAGTCTCTATGAATTTGGTTCCCAATTCATCTATCAACAGCTACATCAATGGACAGCCAGCACTGGGTCTCAATAGTTTTGGTAGCACTGGCGCTGATCGGGCCTCAATCGGGCAGGAGTATGATGGCCAGGGCAATGACAATCAGACCTCTAATCATTGGAAAGGTGATTTGGCAGAGATGATTCTGTTTCGTAGCAATCTGGCTTCTGAGGAGCGTCATCAGATCGAAAGCTATCTCGCCATAAAATATGGTTTGACCATTCCCGTCAGCAGCCATCAGTACTACACGCAGCATGGACACCCCCATGCTCTGGTTTCACTGGGTATGGATGTCTTTCAGTGTCTGGATCAACGAGAAAGTAAAAGTGAGGTCGACGGCAGCGTATTGACGCTGTCAGAAATGAATGATCTGGATCATCTGGAGTTTCTGACGCTGGGACATGATGGTGGTAGTGTTGCGGAAGGTGATGCGATGAATGATGGGCCCGAGGGAATCTTGCAACGGATGAACCGTAGCTGGCGGGTAAGCAAAATTGGTCAGCCTGGCACCCTTACGTTAGACGTTGATCTGGCTGGTCAGGGATGGGATTTGAGCGATGAAAAAGAATGGGTACTCCTGATTGATGATGATGGAAATTGGCAGGATGCAAGCGTGCTTGCGACTGCGCAACAAATCAGCGATGAGATTGTGCGCTTTACAGAGGTAGCGCTGAACGATGGTGATTGGGTCAGCATTGGGCGGAGAAGGTATCTTCAACTCAATGCTTCGGTGATGTTACAAGGACCCTTTGATGTGGGAAGTGGCTTAATGAAGGATGATTTGCGTCAGCAAAACCTGATTCCCCTGCTCAATCCATATCAGGGTACAGATTCAATGGACAAAGATGTGTTGGCATTCTCTGGAAGTGGGGCGGTGGTGGATTGGATATTGGTGGAACTGCGATCTGCTATGGATTCCAGCCAGGTTTTGACTTCCTATCCATTGTTGCTGAGGCGTGATGGGCAAATAATTGGTCGGGATGGGATGTCTTCGCCAATTTTGTTTCCTGTTCCTGAAGGCAACACCTTCTTCGTCAGTCTGAAACATCGCAATCATCTTGGAATCATGACTGAGTCTGCGGTGGAGGTGCACAATCATCAGATTGATCTGGACTTTGCCAATGGCAATCAGGCAACTTGGGGTACCCACTCCATGGCCAATCTGTCGGGATCCCAATGGGGTTTATGGGCTGGAGATGCCAATGGAGACGGACAAATTACTTTTCAAAGCAGTGATCCAAGTGAGGTATTTTTACGCGTCTTGCTGGCACCTGGTAACCTAAGCTTTGCCCGTAACTTTGTGTGGACTGCCTATGATGCCGCAGATGTCAACATGGATGGAAAAGTGATTTTTCAGGGACAGGGAGCTGATGTAAGTTCTGTTTTCCTCAGCATTCTGCTGTATCCGCAAAACAGCGGGTTTCAGCGTAATTACATCATCAGTTCACAATTGCCCGATTGATGCAGGCCGGTGATCGTTGAGAAACGACCATTTGGGTGCCAAAGCGCCAATGGGTGGCTGAAAAATTGTATGTTAAAGGGTGAATTTGGGGTAGGTGGTCTCTGGACCATCGAAATAGATAAATTGGGTGATTAAGATGTTACGCAGGCTGTTAATAGCAGCCATGTTCTTGCCTTTGATCTTTGGCGGTCTACGTGCCGCAGACGTGGTCATTCATGAAATGATGGCCGACAATGAAACTATCCTGGCAGACAGCGATGGGGATTTTCATGATTGGATTGAATTGTTCAATGATTCCTCGGTTGCCATCTCGCTGGACGGATGGTATCTGACTGATGACTCAACCGATCTGACCAAATGGACCTTTCCCAGTCAAAGCATCGGAGCAGGACAATATCTCATCGTGTTCGCCTCTGGCAAATCTCCCACCAGCCTTGATGGAGGCCTCCATACCAACTTTAAATTGAATCGTAAAGGAGGCTATCTGGCTCTGGTACGTCCGGATGGCATCACCAAAGCCTTTGAAATAGCCGATTATCCTACCCAACAGACGGATCAAAGCTATGGTTTGCCTCAGGATGCATTGCCTGCTACCGAGAATCTGTATCCGCTGGCAACACCGACCCCCAATGCTGCCAATACCACCAGCTTGGTCGCCCCGATCTATTTCTCCGAAACCAGTCGTTTCTTTTCTGGTACCCTCAATATCATCCTCGGGACGGGTATCAGTAACGCAAGTATTCATTACACCCTGGATGGGAGTACGCCGGAGACCAGCGATCCGCTTTATACCACGCCCATTCCCATCAACAGCATCACGACCATCAAAGCCAAAGTATTTTATCTCGGCGGTGGTAGCAGTGACGAAGTGGTGCATCGTTACATTCCCATCAATGCAGATGTACAAAGTTTTGAGACGGATCTGCCATTACTGTTGATCGAAACATTTGGCGCAGATCTCAACAATAAAAACAGTACCCATTCAGCTTTTTTTACCCTGACAGAGCAACATCCCGTCAGCGGGCGCACCAAAATAATCGATCAGCCTGAGGTGGCTTCCAGAGTATCCATGCAGGTGCGGGGGAGTTCATCTTCCAATTTCGCCAAAAAGCAATGGAAGTTTGAAATTCAGGATGAGCAGGGAAACGATTTTGCAACTTCTCTTCTAGGGATGCCCTCCGAATCAGATTGGGTCCTCTACAATCCTGGGAATTATGATCGTGCCCTGGTCAATAATGCCTTCATCTATGATCTTGCCAATCGAATGGGCCACTATGCGCCACGTACGCGCTTTGTCGAAGTCTACATCAATAACAATGGCGGCACCGATCTCAACCAATCGGATTATTATGGCATTTATCTCCTGGTGGAAAAGATCAAGCGAGATGATGATCGGACGGATGTAGAAAAATTATTGTCGACTGATAATACCGCGCCAGAGGTAACGGGCGGATATGTGTTGAAAATTGACCGCAAAGATCCTGGGGACAACGGCTTTAAATCAAACAACAATATTCCTTCAGGTTGTTGTGGCGTAGCCTTTAATTATGTCGATCCCAAAGAATCTGAAGTAACATCTGCTCAGGCGAATTACATTCAAACCTATATCAATGATCTCGAAGCGGCTTTGTATGGACCTGATTGGCAGGATGAAAGCCTCGGCTATTATCCTTTCATCGACCTGGATAATTGGATTGATTATCACATCGTCAATGTCATGGCCCATAATGTGGACTGCCTGCGACTGAGTACTTATTTGCACAAGTATCGCAATGGCCCCCTCCGATATGGGCCCCAATGGGATTTTGACCGGGCCCTTGAGTCCACCGACGGACGAGACGACAATCCCGTCGGTTGGAGCTATTACAATAATTACGATTGGTGGGATCGCCTTTTTGATGATCCAAATTTCACTGTCAGATGGGCTGATCGTTGGTTTGAGATGCGTCGCGGCATTTTATCAACTGATAGCCTGGATTGGGCGATGGATAGCCTGGCCAATATCCTTCATGAGGCGGCTCCCAGAGAGTCAAATCGGTGGTATGCGTGGCGACACGATAGTTTGTACGGAGAAGTCCAACACGTTCAGGACTGGTTGAAAAACCGCTGCGAGTGGTTGGATACAGAATTTTTAGGACCGCCTGATTTTAGTCAGGAAGGCGGGGTGGTCAGCAATGGTTTTTCCCTTAGCCTGAGCAATCCATACGGTGGGGACTCAATCTATTTTACCCTGGATGGGACCGATCCCCGTTTGCATGGTGGAGGAATCGCCCCCACCGCTGTCGCATATACTGGGCCATTGAGTTTGTCAGGGAAAGGCGTTGTCTTCGTCAGTGCCAGAATCAAAGCCGGGACAGATTGGGGGGCAATTTGTCGGTTTCCTTTTCAGTTTCCCGAAGATTACAGCGGCCTGGTCATCAATGAAATTCACTATCACCCAGCCGATAGTCTGGGGAAAGATGGAGACGCGTATGAGTTTGTTGAACTGATCAACGATGCAGCAGATAGCGTGAACCTAACCAATGTATCCTTTTCCAATGGAATCCGATACAGTTTTCCGGCTGGCAGTGTCCTGCCACCGGATAGTATGTTGGTGCTGGCGGTAAACGGAGCCGATTTTGAGAATCTGTATGGCTTTGCACCTTTTGATGAGTATGGGGGTTCCCTGGCCAATGGCGGTGAAAAAATTGTCTTGCTGGATCCGTCTGGCAATGAACTTGATGAAGTAGATTATGACGACAAAGCCCCCTGGGCCAACGAGGCAGATGGGAAAGGCTCTTCTTTGGAATTGATTGCGCCTGAATTGGACAATTCTTTGGCGGAAAGTTGGTTTGCTTCTTTCATACTCGGTGGGACACCCGGTCGCCAAAATTCACGCTTTTGCGAAGGCGGTCCCGACACGGTAGTGGTCACCGAAATCATGTATCACTATGATTTTCCACTGAATGCCCTACAGGCAGGTGATTGGTTGGAGCTGTACAATCCCGGTACAAATCCCATCCAACTGGATGGCTGGCGATTGCAGGATCAAGACAGTATCTATGTTTTACCTGCCGGCTTGACGCTCGCCGGAGGTGCTTACCTGGTTCTGGCAGGCGATACGAGCCTGGCTTCGGCTGCGCATCCAAATCTGGCCAATGTACTTGCGTTGGAGGGAATGAAGCTCAACAATGGCGGGGAGAATATCCTACTGGTCGATGATGCCGGCTGTCTGATTGATCAGATTGCCTATGACGACAACAATGCCTGGCCGGAAGCGGCGGATGGACAAGGGCCCAGCCTAAGCTTACCGGATGCCAGTACGGACAATCGGGATGCAAATAATTGGAGCGTGTCTGCTGGCCTGAGTGGCAGTCCGGGTGGACCACATCTGGGCAATTGTTCGGTGGCCCCAAACCAGTTGGTGATCAATGAAATCAACTATAAATCCGGTGCCGCAGATAGCAAAGACTGGATTGAAATCTATAATCCTGGCTCAGCGAGCATAGACATGTCTGGCTGGGAAATGCACGATGAAAACAATTTTTACACCCTTCCTGCTGCCACAACGATAGCCGCGAATGGTTTTCTGGTGATTGCGCAAGATCTGACCGCTTTTCAAACCATTTATCCAGGCGTAGGAAATGTGGTAGGCGGATGGGACTTCGGTCTTGGCGGTGGTGGAGAATATGTAGCCCTGCTCACTGATCAGCGTTGTCTGGTGGATATTCTCAAATACAACGATGCCCCACCATGGGATCCGGATGCGGAAGGCAATGGATTGACCCTCAGCTTGATCTCAGCTGATCGGGACAACGAACTGGCGGGAAGCTGGATTGCCTATCCGCCGACACCCGGCACACCCAATGGCATTCCTGAGCCATGCCAGGGGAATACCGCAGAGATTGTTATCTCCGAGATTTACTACAATTCACCACCCAATGTAGATGCTGGGAATTGGCTGGAGCTATACAATCCCGGGCTGCAAGCGGTGGACCTGAGTGCTTGGGAACTGCACGCTGATGACACTTCCTATGTGTTGCCACCCATAAGCATTGCCTCTGCCGGATACATGGTGCTGGTAGAGGATTCTGGCTTGTTCAGTAGTTTTTATGGCATCAGTAATTTTGTGGGGAATATGGGTTTTGGGCTGGAAAATGGCCGCGATCAGATTCTGCTTTATAGCTCGGGCCGCTGTTTGGTGGACTCCCTGGTATATGAAGGAAAGAAGCCCTGGGATCCAGACGCGGATGGATTTGGCCCCTCGCTTGCATTGACAGCCACCAATGCCGCCAATGAAGATCCGACTGCCTGGGAAGCTGGTTGGGGAAGTGGAACACCGGGACAAAACAATGCAGTCAATCTGTGTACTGGCCTTGCTGGTGTGGTGATCAATGAAGTCAATTACAATAGCCCGGCTTTGCGTGATGCCGGAGATTGGATAGAGTTGCACAATGTCTCTCCCAATCCGGTAGATCTCAGTAATTGGACACTGCGGGCAGGGAAGGACCGATACTTTTTTCCTTCAAACACTGTATTACCCGCAAATGGCTTTTTGGTCCTGGTCAATGACTCAGCCAAGTTTGAGAGCATTCACACCGGCATCAGCAATTTTATGGGGGAAATAGATTTCGCTTTGGACAATGGCGGAGAGTTTTTGGCTCTCTACAACGAACGCTACTGCATCATCGATTCTTTCCATTATGACGATATGATCCCTTGGCCAGAAGAAGCTGACGGTCAGGGCAGCAGCATGGCCTTATTAGACCCATTTCTTGACAATGGCCGTGGGGAGAACTGGTATGGAGAAAAGGATGGTACCCCCGGACAAGCCAATGATCCGATTTGTGGGCCAGGTGGAGAAAGTGATGTGTTGCGCATGTGGCTACGTGCGGATGATTATGGCGGTCTATTGCTGGACAATAGCCCAATTGCCAATTGGCAGGATTTAAGCGGTCTGGGAAGTCATGCCACCCAGAACGAAGTGGGGGATCAGCCTTCTTTGCAACGAAATGAAATGAATGGACATGCTGTGGTGCGATTTGACGGGACCACGGACTGGCTGCGAATCAATGATGCTGTCAGCACCCTGGTGGATAGCTTTACCCTTTTTACGGTTTTCAGACCGGAAGTTGACAATGACGATGGCTACTATTTATCGACCCATAATGGCGGCTCCAATCGCATTAAATTTGGCCACCGTGTCAATGGAGAGTTGATTTATGACGATGATGTCATTTCTCTCTCTACCGATATATTCCACGGGCAAGCCGTAATGACTGGTTTCAGACTGGTCCCGAATGCCTCCATCGCTGGCTATGTCAATGGCGCAAATGGCAACAACCTCAACGGTGGATTTTCCAATACGGGTGCCGACCGGGCTTCAATCGGGCAGGAATTTGACGGTCAGGGAAATGACAATCAAACCTCCAATCACTGGAAGGCGGATTTAGCGGAAATGATTCTCCTGAAAGGACATATCAATGAAACGAAGCGCTTTCGCATAGAAACCTATCTGGCCATTCGCTATGGACTGAGCATTCCGGTCAGTCACCATCAATATTACGATCATCTGAGTCATCCCCATGGGCAAGCTGGAATCGGGATTGATATCCTCCAGTGTCTGGAACAGAGCAGTAGCCAAAGCGAATCTGATGGGAGCATTCTCATGGTGGGAAGTGCTGCTGATCTGGAAAATGGTGAATTTTTGGCCTGGGGGCATGATGGCTATGGCACCACGCAGGCCATGGCACTTTCCGATGGGCCAGCCGGATTGGTGGAGCGCATGGCGCGGACTTGGGCCTTCTCCAAAACTGGAGAAACCGGTAGTGTAAATCTGAGCTTTGACCTAAATGGCTTGGGTTGGGATGTGAGTGATTCTGTGAGCTGGGTGCTTTTGGTGGACAATGATCAAAATTGGTCTGATGCTTCCATCCTGCCAATCAATCCGACAATAGAGGAAGGAATCCTCGTCTTTCCGAATGTCTCCATAGAAGATGGCATGTGGATCTCTCTGGGAAGAAGAGAATATCTTCAATTGGACTTGCAGGCAATCCTGCAGGGAGGATATGATTTCGGAAAAGCTGAAATGCGGGATGATCTGCGTAGCAAAGGTTTCCTGCCCTTGACCGATCCATATCTGGGAACCCAAACAACAGACCTGACAGTCTTGGGACAAAATGGCAACCAAGCAATCGTTGATTGGGTATTGGTTGAGTTGCGGGACCCCAATGACCCGACGAATATTGTCTTGAGTCTGCCCGCACTGCTGCGGGTTGATGGCCAGATCGTTTCCCCAAAAGGGGAAGAACAATTCCTGGTTTCGCCTTTCCCTTTGAATGGCACCAGTTATTACCTCAGTCTCCGGCATCGAAATCATCTGGGCGTGATGTCAGAAGCGCCACTGAGCCTGGAAACAAATAAGATCAGCCTTGATTTCCGTTCGGGAGATACACCGGTCAATGGGGAGCATGCCCGGAAAGAACTGAGTCCCGGATTGTGGGCACTTTGGGCTGGTGATGCAAACGGGGATGGGAAAATTCAGTTTCAGGGTGGAATCAATGATGCATCAAGTGTCTTTTTATCCATTTTGTCGGATCCGGGAAATACTTCTTTCGCCCGCAATTACGTGCAAAGCGGCTATCACCGGGCTGATGTCAATCTCGATGGTGTTACGATTTTTCAGGGTGCTTCGTCCGAGACAAGTGGGATTTTCCTAAATATTCTCAGTCATCCTTCCAACAGTAGTTTTCAACGAAATTATGTAATCAGTGCTGCCTTGCCTTGATTTTTTCTATGGACTATTCAAAAGCTAATACCATTTAGGAAGATGTTTGCGAGTATTGAGTGAGGAAAATTGTCCATCCAGCCTGCCTGTGCTCAAAATACCTGGGGTTAGCTGTATTTTCGTATGGGTATGAAATGTATTGGGGCAACTATTATTGTGATGCTATGGTGCGGGATATTGTCCGCACAAAGCGGGCTAAAGGTCGACTTTAGCCACGAGAGAGGACAGTATTTACAAAGTTTTGCTCTACAACTTCTCGCTTCAGACCCAGGTGCAAATATTCGCTATACCACCGACGGGAGCAAACCTTCTCCCAGCAATGGAACACTTTATGCCGGTCCGTTGTCTATCAATGGCACCACTGTCTTTCGCGCCCTGGCCTGGTCTGTAATTGACACCAGTGAGGTGTATACCCATAGCTTCATTTTTCTGAATGATGTGATTGCGTCCTCAGTCATGAGTCCTACGATTACCCAGGATCCCTATTATGGCTTGGTCATCAAAAACGCACTAAAAGAGCTGCCATATGTATCGCTTGTGTCCCCATCGATTGTGAGCAATAATCCGATTGATCTGGAGAGAGAAACTTCGGTGGAGATGTTTTTTCCTGACAATACCACTGCCTTTCAGATTGATTGCGGTATTCAGACCTGGGGCGGTAGTCCCACCAATCCAAAGAAAAGTTATCGTCTTGAATTTAAGTCCAACTATGGTGCTTCCCGCCTGGAATATCCGGTCTTTGACGATGACGGCTATGAATACGCCATTCCTCCTGCGAAGTCTTTCAACAAATTGCTCCTTCGAGCCGGCAGTCAGGATGGCCTCAATGCCGAATTTGGCGCTGAAGCAGAAGCCAGCTTTGTCCGCAATCGCTTTCTGATGGACGTGCAAATGGCCATGGGCTACCCTATGCCCCACGGACGCTATGTACATGTTTTTGTGAACGGTGAATATATGGGGCAGTACCATCTGATGGAGCGTCCTGATGATGGCTTTTTTGCCTCTTACTATGGTGGTCAAAGAGAAGACTATGAAATCCGGAAAAGTGGATCTTATCTAACCGATCCGGTCGACCCCTTTTTCTACAGCGATATGGAAGCCTATGTCAACAGTGCTGACCTGACGGACCCCAATAGTTTTGACCAATTGAGAGACTACATAGACCTGGGGCAGGCCGCTGATTATTTGTTGCTGAATCACTATATCGGCAGTTTTGACTGGGCCAAAAATCACAACAGTTGGGGAGGTGCATGGCCAGTACCGGGAGCTGGTGGGTATAAATTCATGCTATGGGATGTGGATCTGTCCACCGACAATGTTGGCGGATTTCTAGCCAATTATGGGCATTTGGTCAATTACGATGGCACCCAGCGCTATGGCCCCGTTCCTTATTTTGTCTACATCAATACAGAGTTCAAGCAAATGCTGGGCGACAAAATGGCCTGTCATTGCTATGAAGACGGCCTGCTTACCCCTGCCAAATTGGACAGCATGTTTATGTTGCGCGCCAATCAGGTGTCCCTTTCTCTTGTCGCAGAATCAGCTCGTTGGGGACAGACCAGTTTCACCCATTCCCGCCATATCTCAGTACCTCTTTGGGATGTAAATGATGAATGGGACAAAGAAATCGATACGATCCGTTCCCGCTTTTTCCCATTGAGAACCAATAATTTGATCAATCATTATCGCAACCGAGGCAATTTTTCCGCCCTTGAGCCAGTGGTTTGGAGTCGAAAAAGTGGCAAAGCAAACGAGGGTGAATTCATTTCTCTGAGCAACCTAAACGCTACTGGCAGCATATACTATACGCTTGACGGCAGTGATCCGCGGGCGTTCGGTGGTGCAATTGGTAGCAGTGCCCAGGTTTACGCTGGGCCGATTGCTTTACCAGAAGGTGTGATAGAAGTCAAAGCCAGAGTCTATGACGGCAGTGAATGGTCAGCCATGTGCCCCCGCAAATTTTGGGTAAATACCACTTATGAAGGGCTGGTCATCAACGAAATTCATTATCATCCGGCAGACTCAGCCAATGTGTCAGATTGGCGATTAGAATTCGTTGAATTCCTCAATCACGGATCTGATACACTTGATCTGAGTGGCGTGTATATGTCCAAAGGCATGCAATACTCTTTCCCTGACGGAACAATTTTACTGCCGGATAGCTTGTTTGTGATCAGCAGTGATTCCACTATGTTTCGTGCCCGTTACGGTTTTGAAGCGGATGATTGGTACCGTGGCCGTCTGGCCAATGAGGGAGAAGAACTTGAACTACGGGACCCTTTTGGGAAAAAAATTGATGAGCTGGAATATGCCATTGATCTCCCCTGGGACAGTGACGCAAATGGGCTGGGCCCATCACTCGAGCTGATCGACCCCAAACTGGACAATGCCCTCGGTATTCATTGGCGGGCATCTAACGTACAGCATGGCACCCCTGGTCAGGCAAATTCTCGTCTGTGTGGCATACCCGATGATTCTCTCGTCATCACCGAGATCATGTACAACTATGACTTTCCGCTGGATGCTTTACAAAGTGGCGATTGGATTGAATTGTACAATGCCTCATCAACTGACCTTGATCTGGTCAATTGGCGCTTTGGGGATGATAAGAATGTATTTGACGTATCCAATTCGTTGATCCTGCCAGCCCAAAGTTATCTGGTAGTCGTAGGCAATGACTCCATGGCTGCGTCAGCCCATCCCTCATTGTCAAATTATCTTTTTTGGGATAGTTTGAAGCTGGACAATGGAGGCGAAAATATCATTGTTCAGAATGCTGGCGGTTGTGTGGTCGATCAATTGCGATTCAATGACAACAATGGCTGGCCGGAAGACGCAGATGGCAATGGATTTAGCCTGAGCCTGAACGATGCCAGCATTGACAATACACTGCCTGTCAATTGGTCTGTTTCCAAAAGTCTCAGCGGGACGCCCGGGAAGCTCAATCAGTTCAATTGTCAGCTTCAAGCCAATGAGTTGGTCATCAATGAAATCAATTATAAATCTGGTGCTGCGGACAGCAAGGATTGGATCGAAATTTTTAATCCAACTAACCAGGATATAGATGTGTCAGCCTGGGAGTTGCATGATGAAAACAACTTTTTCACCCTTCCAGCTGGCACCAATCTTCCTGCTCTCGGGTTCCTCGTGATTGCACAGGACCTGATAGCTTTTCAAAACATTTACCCCGGTGTGGTCAATGTTGTGGGGGGCTGGGGCTTTGGACTAAGTGGCGATGGTGAATATGTAGCCTTGCTGACTGATGAGCGTTGTCTGGTAGACATTCTGAAATACAATGATGCGCCTCCCTGGGATGAAAATGCCGATGGCAGCGGGCAAAGCCTGAGTTTGATCTCTCCGGAAAGAGACAACGAACTGGCAGGTAGCTGGATCGCTTATTCACCGACACCCGGTGCGCACAACAATGTTCCAGATCCATGTCAGCCATTGCCAGGGGCCTTGAGCATTTCAGAAATTTATTACAATTCTCCTCCCAACATAGATACGGGCAACTGGCTGGAACTCCACAATGGCAGTTCCCAAAGCATTGACTTGATGGGTTGGGAAATACATGCAGATGATACCTCATTTGTGTTTCCATCAGTGAACATTCAAGCCAATGATTATCTGGTTCTGGTAGAAGATACCAGCCTGTTCAAAGCCTTTTACACTGGTGTAAACAACTACCTCGGCAATCTGGGATTTGGATTGGAAAATGGACGGGATCAATTGTTGCTGTACAATGCGGGGCGTTGTTTGGTGGATTCCGTACTGTATCAGGGGAGAGATCCGTGGGCCCCCAACGCAGATGGTTTTGGCGCAAGCCTATCCCTGAGTGGTCCCTTTAATGAGAATGAAGAGGCTGCCAACTGGCAGGCAGGCTGGGGCAGTGGCACACCTGGCCAAAGCAATGACACCGAGGTATGTGCAGGTCTATCCGAAGTAATTATCAATGAAGTCAATTATCACAGTTCCAACGGTAGCAATGCCGGAGACTGGATCGAATTATACAATCCCTCATCCAACCCGATTGACCTCAGCAACTGGACCTTGAGAGGTGATCAGGACCGTTTTTATCTTCCGCCTGGTACCAGCATTGCCGCTGGTGGGTATCTGATTCTGGTGGAGGACAGTGCCAAGTTCGCAGGTATTCATCCCGGCATTGGGAATTATCTGGGACAAACTGGATTTGGCCTGGACAATGGTGGGGAGTATCTGGCTTTGTTCAATGGACGCTACTGTATCGTCGATTCGCTGACCTACGATGACGTATTGCCCTGGCCGGCTGATGCTGATGGCCTGGGAAGTAGTATGGCCTTGATCGATCCATTGTTGGACAATGCCAGAGGCTACAATTGGTATGCAGAAGATGGCGGCAGTCCTGGCGAAGGCAATCTGCCCATGTGTGGCCCGGGGGGGGAGAATCATCAGCTGGGTTTATGGTTGCGGGCCGATGATTTTGGCGGAAGCCTGGTCGATGGTTCGCCCGTCAATAGCTGGACAGACTTAAGCCCAAACAATATTGATGCCTCACAGACGGATGCCGCGGATCAGCCTCAGTATTGGTCAGATCAAATGAATGCGCATGCCGTGATTCGGTTTGATGGGACCACCGATTGGATGAAAATAAATGCAACGGTCAACCTCCTGACGGATGACTTCAGCATGTTTGCGGTTTTTCGGCCGGAAGCAGATACAGACGATGGATATTATTTGTCAACTCACAATGGCGGTTCGAATCGGATCAAATTTGGCCATCGTCCCGGAGGGGAACTGATCTATGATGACGATGATCCATCCATCAGCGGAGAAAACTTTCTGGGACAAGCCACATTGTTGGCTACGATGGTGAACCGGGACGAAACGATGGTCAGTTTCATCAATGGCGTTGCTGCCGCCAGCTTAAATTCTTTTACCAGTAGTGGGGCTGATCGCGCATCCATTGGGCAGGAATTTGATGGTTCTGGCTTAGACAACCAAACCTCTAATCACTGGAAAGGCGACCTGGCAGAATTGATTCTGTTTGATGGTATCCTTGATTCGGCCCGCCGGCATCAGGTCGAAACCTATTTGGCCATTCAGTATGGTCTGACCATTCCTGTGAGTGCACATCAATTGTACAGTCATCCTTCTCATCCACAAGCTCTGGCTGGCTTGGGGAAGGATTTATTGATGTGTTGGGAACAAACCTCCGGGAAGAGTGAAGTGGATAACAGCATCCTGGAGGTCTCAAATGCCTCTGCTTTGGAAAATAAATCTTTTCTGACGTGGGGACATGATGGCGGAGCTGTTTCAGCTGGTGCCGCCAGCAATGATGCACCAGAAGGTATGACGCGTACTGAACGCAGTTGGAAAATGAGCCGAACGGGAGAAATAGGCACTGTCGATCTGTGTTTTGACTTAAGTGGCTTAAACTGGCACCCAACTGATCCCATCAAATGGGTACTCCTCCGCAATGGCAACAACGGCTGGCAGAATGCAGAAATCATCGCAGAGATGCCTTTGATCAACGGTGATCAGTTGTGTTTTAAGGCTATTTTCTTTGAGGACGGAGATCATATTGTCCTGGCGAAAAGAGAATACCAGAGAATAAGTTTGGACGCCTGTCTGCAGGGACCCTTCGATACGAATGACGGGCTGATGTCAGATGCGTTGCGGATACAAAATTTGATTCCATTGCAGGATCCATATTTGGGGACTCAATCTGTTGACGCAGATATACTCAACCAGAGTGGACCTGATGCGATTGTGGATTGGGTGCTGGTTCAGCTGCGAAATGCAACTGATAGTACACAGGTCATGCAGGAATATCCGATGTTGCTTCAGCGCGACGGCAATGTGATTGAGGCAAATGGAGACACCAGCCTTTTGATAACCCCTTTACCAGCTGAAGGCACTGCCTTTGTGGCCATTTTGCATCGCAACCACCTAGGGGTAATGACAGCCAATCCGGTCATATTTGATGGAATCGACCGAAAGTTGGACTTTCGCTCTACAGGGCTAGCGGTTTTCGGTAATGACAGCCGTAAGCAGCTCACCCCGGGACTCTGGGGCATGTGGGCTGGCGATGCCAATGCGGACGGCCGGCTCAGCTTCCAGGGAAGCACTTCGGACGCTTCAAGTGTATTTCTCAGCGTTCTGAGCGCAGGTGGGAATACCAACTTCGCGCGGAATTATCTCCAAAGTGGATATCTCCCTACTGATCTGAATCTCGATGGCCTCACCATTTTTCAGGGGGGGCAGTCTGACAATACATTGATTTTTCTCAACATATTGAGCCATCCCGGAAACAGTACCTCCTTTCAGCGGAACTTCATTTTCCAGGGAACCTTACCAGATTGATTGTGTGAAAGAAAAGAAATTGAAACAGTAATCGCATGTACCCCAACTTCAGAAATAAGACCAATTGGGTGATTCTTTACACCCTTTTCCTGTTGTGGTTGATTCCTGCAACCCTCATGGCCCAAAGTCCTGCCGGTGTCCCGGGCGGGGTGGATAGTGGTATGGTGATGTGGTTACGATCGGACTACGGCCTCATCGAATCTGGTGGCGGTGTCCTCGCCTGGTTGGACCAAAGTGGGGGGGGATGGGACGCTACCCAGGCTGATGTGAGCGACCGTCCGGTTCTGTCATCAGATAGTATCAACTTCCATCCAAGCGTCTTTTTTGATGGGAACAATGACTGGATGAAAATCAATGCGGCTGCAGGAACACTATCAGACAGCTGTACCATCTTCGTTGTGGTCAAGGGAGAATCTGAAACCCAACATGGATATTATCTTTCTACCCATTTGGGAGGTGGTAATCGCATTAAATTCGGGCACCGCCGCAATACCGGCCAACTCATCTACGATGATGATTCACCCGATCTGACCGGGGGCAGCTACTTTGGACGCACTGCGATGCTGTCCTTTGTCCAGGATCCGGATACCCGTATCGACGGATATTTCAATGGGACTGCCGGGACGCCCTGGACCTCTTTTTCTGCCAGTGGCGCCGATCGTGCTTCTCTCGGCCAGGAGTTTGATGGACAGGGAAACGACAACCAAACCTCTAATCATTGGCATGGCAAAATGGCGGAGATTATTTTATATGATTGGCGCCTCCCTGATAGCTTGCGGCAAAAAGTAGAGACTTACCTTGCCATTCGATATGGACTGAGCATTCCTTCAGCTAGCCATGCTTTTCTGGACGATGTGCAATATCGCTTTCATCAAACCGGAATAGGAAAGAATGCAGAATGGGAATTGGATCAGGAACAGAGTCGTACCGAAGAAACTGATGGGATCCTGAGCCTGTTGAACCCGAGCGATTTGCAGGAAGATGAGTACCTGATTTTGGCTTCCAATGGCGCCCCGGCAGATCAGGGATCAGCGGTAGGTGGGGTACCTGCAGGCTTAACCCAGCGCTTAGGAAGAATTTGGAAAACAAAAGTGATCGGTACCCCTGGAAGTGTAGAACTTCGATTTGATATGACTGGACTGGGTTGGAATATCACTGATCCCAGTAGCTGGAAATTGCTGGTGGATACAGATACGGACTTTTCTGATGCGACGATTTCTTTGGTTGATGCAGTAGTAGATGGCAATGAATTGGTGTTTTCTGGCATGAGCCTGACAGAAGGAGACCTTGTCAGCCTGGGAAATAAAGAAACCATTAAACTGCTGGCCAAGGCATTTCTGACTGGCCCTTACACATTCTCAGGTGGAGTAATGGGGGATCAATTGCGCCAAAATAATTATGTTCCGGTCGGAGAGCCTTATCAGGCTCATGGGAAGTACGAGCACCCAGGTGGAGAAAGCATTGGGACCGGTTTACTGGACATCACAGGAAACGATGCCATCGTTGACTGGGTACTGATCGAGATCCGTGATGAAAACAATCCCAGTATTATTTTGCAAAGTCGTGCCGCGGTGGTTCAGCGTGATGGAGACATCGTATCGTCCACGGACTTTGGCTTGATTGAGATTGACGATCTGGCACCGGGAAGTTACTATGTAGCTTTGCGACATCGCAATCATCTGGGTGTCATGACCAGAACGCCTTTGATCCTCAATGGAAGTGGGGGATTAATTGATTTCTCGACCATGGATGATTCTGAAACCTTCGGTAACAACAGTCAATATGAAGTGGCTGCCGGTGTATTTGCGCTTTGGGGTGGTGATGCCAATGTCAATGGACAGATTTCTTTCCAAAATGCGTCAAATGATGGAATTGAGATTTTCCTAAAAGTTTTATTAGGACCGGGAAACGCAAGTTTTGCCCGTAATTTCGTGGTGGCAGGCTACCATGATGCAGATGTGAATTTGGACGGGAAAATCGTTTTTCAGGGCGGGAATTCGGATGCCACTGATCTCTATCTGACCATTCTTCTGCATCCATTGAACACCACTTATGCACGAAATTATGTCATCGATCAACGACTGCCGTGAGCTGATCCTCCATTGAGACGGAATATTTGACCAACAAAAATATGAACATCTGAAATCATCGCGGGATTCTGTATTTTAGCATCTGTTTGGGAAATTTGGATATTGGGTATGTTGAGAAGTCTCGTTCTTACTGTTATTGTCTTCTTGTTTGGGAGCCACTGGCTGCATGCGCAGCTATACATCAATGAATTCATGGCCAGCAATACCAACACGATTGCTGATCCGCAAGGAGACTATGAAGACTGGATTGAAATTTATAATGCCGGGCCACATCCGATCGATCTGGCTGGCTACGCCTTTTCTGATGACAGCAGTCAGCTGAGTTTGTCGGAAATTCCTTCTGGTTTTCCGGCCCAAACCACCGTTCCAGCAGGCGGATTCCTCCTTTTCTGGGCCGATGACGATGCTGCAGACGGACCCTTGCACCTGGAAATGAAGCTGTCAGCGGGGGGAGAATCCCTCTTCCTGGTAGATCCAGACGGTCAGACAATCCTTGATAGCATAAGCTTTGGCCCGCAAATCTCAAATCTCTCATATGGACGGAGCAATGATGGGGGAGTGGCCTGGCAAGTTTTTACCGCCCCAACCCCGGAAGCGAGTAATCAAACCAGTGGCATTCCAACTTATTTGGCACGTAGTGTGCGTCGAATTGAAGCTGGTGCGGATGATGGCACCGAGGTGATCTCTTCTCAAAACCTGGCCCTTAATGAGCAATCGATTGAGATGGGCGAAAACCAATCGGCTGAAAGTCTGATCAGTGCCTTTCGATTTAGCTCGCTCCCGTTTCCTTCTGCAGCATTTATCCAGCGTGCATATGTGCGTTTTGATGTTGCTTTCCCCGATAGTCAGGCGACCAGTCTGACCATTGATTTTGAAAATACCGGACATGCCAACCCAATTGCCGCTGATGTTCCCAGCAACCGCTCGACCATCGGAGGCGGCGTCAACTGGACGCTACCCCCATGGACAGATGAGGGAGACAACGAAAGCAGTCCGGATCTCACCAATCAAGTGAAGCAAATTGTTGATCGTGGAGACTGGCAGGCTGGCAATGCGATGTTGTTGCTAGTTGAAGGCAATGGACGCAGGCAGGCCACCGCTTTTGAAGCTGATTCCTTCCAATCAGCCCGATTGATTGTGGATTATCTGATGCCGCTTTCTCTCAGTCCTGTGAGTCAACTTTATATCAATGAATTGAGTCCTGCCAATGATACAATCCATGACGATTTTGGGCAAAAAGATGATTGGATTGAGTTGTACAATGGAGGCACAACTGCCGTTCAATTAGGTGGATTGTTTCTGAGTGATGATCCAGATGATCTCACCAAGTGGCAGATTTCTGCAGCAGTTGATATCCAACCGGGTGCGTTCACCCTGGTCTACGCGGATGAAGACGTGGCACAAGGAGGATTGCATGCAGGGTTTAAGCTTGACAATGATGGTGAATGGCTTGGTTTGGTACAATTACAAAATGGTCTGCCTACCATCATTGACTCAGTCCGATTTGATGCAACTGAAGGCTTATTGTCCAGAGGACGAAAAACCGATGGCGGCAACGATTGGGTATTATTCGAAGGTATCAGTCCGGGCAATAGCAACAATGGGCAGGCTGAAAGAGTGGAACCACCAGTATTCAGTCTGACGGGTGGGTTGTATACACAGGCAATGACACTGCAGCTGAGTTGTCCTACAGTTGGAACCACGATTTACTATACCACCGATGGCAGTCAGCCTGGGACCAGTTCTCAGGCTTATGTAGGCCCCATCAGTCTTGACAGTACCATGAGTGTGCGAGCCATGGCCTGGCTCAACAGCAGTTCACGCAGCAGCATTTCCTCTCAGAATTATATTATCAATCATCAGTCTGATCTGCCTGCAATTTACATCTCTATGGATCCGGCCCATCTTTGGAGTGATACTGCCGGCATGTATGTGGTCGGAACCAATGGAACCAATGGGAATTGCATGTCCACGCCGGTCAATTGGAACCAGGACTGGGAGTATCCCGCGCATGTTAGCTTCCATGAAGCTGATGGCAGTTTTGGGTTTGCGGTTGACGCAGGTGTATCCATTGCCGGTGGCTGTTCACGTAAGCGCCCACAGAAAAGTCTCAACATTGCCACCAAGAATATTTTTTCTGAAAATAGAATTGACTACAGCGTTTTTGACAGTGAGGATCAGGAACAGTTCCGTCGTCTTCGTCTACGCAATTCTGGAAACGAATGGCAAAAAACCATGATGCGGGATGCGCTGGTGCAATCTCTGGTCACCAATGAAGTAGACATTGACGTGAATGCCTACCGTCCCAGTGTGTTATACCTCAATGGTGAATATTGGGGTATTCACAATGTTCGGGAAGTTTATAGCCGCCACTACATTGGTTACCATTTTCCAGAAGTTGACAAAGACAGCCTGGACTTATTCTTTCTGACGGGTGGAAATGTTCGTGATGTGTATGAAGGAGATCCGCAATCTTACAATGATTTGCATGCCTACGCGACCGCCAATGATCTGAGCGATCCGGTCCATTTTGCCTACATGCAGAACAATATTGACATCAACGAATACATCAATTACCACATTCTCCAGATCTACATTTCCAACACCGACTGGCCGGGCAATAATGTGCGGATTTGGCGGGAAAAAGGCGGTAAGTTTCGCTGGATGTTGTTTGACACGGATTTTGGATTTGGACATGCCAACTCCAGCAGTGCGACCCATAATACCCTGGAGTTTGCTACGACCGATGGAGGCAGCGGTTGGCCCAATCAGCCCAAAGCGACGCTTTTGCTGCGCAAACTCCTGGAAAATCAGACCTTTGCAGATGAATTCATCCAGCGTTTTGCCACCCAATTGAATACGCTGTACACCCCGGAACGGATCTCTCATTTTGTCGATTCCCTGAGTGCCGGCATCGCCAATGAAATCCCATCCCACATCAATCGCTGGGGCTCAGAAGGTGGAATCAATTCTACCAATGCCTGGGGCAATCACCTGGATAAACTGTACGACTTTGGAAACGAGCGTACGCCCAATATGATTTCGCATATTATCTCATACTTCAATCTGGACAGCACTTATCAACTCCACATTCCCCTGGCTGAGACTGGGGGAGGCCACGTTTTGTTGAATCAAAACCAATACCCAGCACCTTTTGATTATGAGGGCGTCTATTTTGATGATGTTGCTTTTCCGTTGACGGCCGTGGCAAAAGATGGCTTTTACTTTTCTCATTGGCTGGAAACCGGAGACACCAATGCGACCATTATCCTCAATACCAATGAAGATACCACGCTGACCCCGATCTTTTTGCAGGAACCCGTCATCAATGAAATTCATTATCATCCCATTGGTGGCAGCGACTATGAATTTATTGAACTTCATAACCCCAATGCGATTAGCTGGGACATGGATGGATACTATTTCTCCAAAGGAATCAGCGATAGTTTGATTGGAATCAGTCTTCAACCGGGAGAATATGTGCTCTTTGTGAAAGACAGCAGTAAGTATACCCATTTGCCAGTTCGGGTTTTTCAGTGGGAAAGTGGCAATCTGGCCAACAATGGGGAGACGATCAGATTACGCAAAGCCAATGGCGATATTGCAGATGAAGTCAAATACAATGACAACCTCCCCTGGCCCATTGAGCCGGATGGAACTGGGGGCTCACTGATGTTGCGTCATCCGGGATATGACAACGAGCAGGCAGACTTTTGGAAAAGTTGTTGTAATGATTCTACTCCTGGCTATACCAATGAAAGAGTCTATGCACCAGCTGGCGTCACAGAAGGTCTCAATCTATGGTTGGAAGCAGATACCAGTTACCTGATTACCGGGGCTGGCACTGGTATTCGAACCTGGATGGATCGCAGCCAGGCGGAACATCCAGCCAGCCAAAGCACCGATACCGATCAACCAGTATTTACAGAAAATGTCATCAATGGACATGGTGTGGTTTCTTTTGATGGAGCCGATGATTGGATGAAAATCAATGGCGTGGTGGAAAGTCTCAATGATAGTTGTACCATCTTCTCAGTCTTTTTGCCAGAGGCTGATACCAAAGACGGTTATTACCTTTCTACCCATCTGGGAGGCGGGAATCGACTGAAGTTTGGGCACCGTAAGAACAATGGTGAATTGATTTATGATGATGATTCACCTTCCCTCTCTGCCGACACTTATCTCAATCAATCGGTTATGACGACCTTGGTGGTAGAGCCGAATGTGCAGGTTGATGGATACATTGATGGAGCCCTGGCCAGTCCATGGACTGGCTTTTCCAGCAGCGGAGCAGACCGGGCTTCACTCGGACAAGAGTTTGACGGCAGTGGAACCGATAACCAAACCTCCAATCACTGGACTGGCAAACTGGCAGAAATGCTGATTTACGACCGTTGGCTGGATGACAGTACCCGACAAGCAGTCGAAACCTATTTGTCTGTCAAGTACGGATTGACCATTCCGGTTGCCAGCCACCAGTTTTATGATCATGATAGCCATCCCGATGGCTTGGTTGGCATTGGCGTGGACTTACACAATCAATGCTTTGTCCAGGACAACAGCCGCAGCGAAAGCCCTGGAAGCATCCTGCGGATTCAGTCCCCATCCTCTTTGCACGATGGAGAATATCTTGTTATAGGGCATGATGGCGGCAGTGCCGACGCAAGTGCTGCGAGCAATCAGGTGCCAGCATACTTTTTGGATCGTTTGTCCAGAAACTGGCGGGTCAACAAAACTGGAGATCCGGGTAAAGTAGATCTGATTTTTGATCTGACAGACTTAAACTGGTCTCTGACTGATCCGCTCCAATGGCAAATTCTGTTGGATGATGATGGTGATTTCAGCAATGCCAAAAGCCCGGGACAGATACCTGAATTGATTGACAATCATCTGATCTTTTCTCAGATCTATCTCGAAGATGATCAATATGTTGCTTTGGGCCGTAGGAAGTACGTTCGCTTGGATGTGCAGGTCTATTTATCTGCTGCCTATGATGCGTCCGCTTCATTGATGCGGGATGATTTGCGCCAAAAAAGATTGATTCCATACGAAAATCCATATCAGACCCAATCGGTTTGGGCACATGATGGGACCGAAAGCGTGTCACAGGAAGTGCTGAATGTGTCCGGATCAACGGCCATGGTGGATTGGGTATTGGTTCAATTACGTGATCCTGACAACAACAATCTGATGGTGAGCAGTCGGGCTGCTCTCCTGCTTGCCAATGGCAAGGTGGTTGCGACTGATGGGGAATCTGAACTTGATTTGACTACCAGCCCTGGAAGCTACCTGGTGTCAATCCGTCATCGGAACCATCTAGATATCCTGACCGAAGAACCAATCGATCTGGACACAGAAGCGCTGACGATTGATTTTACAATCGGCGAGTTTGGAACGGAATCCCAGATGAAATCCATAGGTGTAAATCTTTTTGGCTTGTGGAGTGGAGATGTAAATGCAGATCAAAAGATCGTCTATCAGGGAAGCAATGCCGATCCTTCGTCGATTTATCTGTCTATTCTGCTAGATCCCGCCAATACCACCTTTGCCCGGAACTTTATCATCACTGACCGATACGACGCTGCCGATGCGAATCTCGATGGTGATGTGATTTTCCAGGGATTGGGCAGTGATCAGATCCAGGTCTTCCTCGAAATTCTTACCCATCCGGGAAACAGCAGTTTCTCAAGAAATTTTGTGATTCAGGGGCTATTACCGTAGCCGGTTTCAACCTTCGTGGGTAAAGGATGTGTTTGCATGCAAAAGCTGCAATTGCTGCTTGCCTTCTGCTTCATCCAAGTCTGCTGATTGTCGCCAACTGGCTTCTGCTTGCTCACTGAGACCCAATGCCCAGAGTATTTTCCCTTTGATGAAATGATAGAGAGGAATGCCTGGCTCCAATTCGTTGGCTTTTTCCAAATGGGGCAATCCCGCTTCTGCCTGCCCCTGTTCACTCATGCACCAGGCCAGATTACGAAGCGCAAAAGCATTGTCGGGATCCAGTTCAATGGAGTGATGAATGTCCTCGGCCGCCGCTTCTGGCATATCCATTTTTAGATAAGTGAATCCCCGGTTGTTCCAGGCGTAAGGAAAGCGTGGATCAATCTCTATGGATTTGGCAAAATCATGCAGCGCAGATTCGAATTTGCCCATTTGTGTAAATGAAAACCCACGATTGTTGAGGGCGACCGGATGCTCCGGCTGGATGCGCAGTGCCCAATTATAAGATTCCACCGCTTTGGAAGGCTGACTCATTTGTTCATAGGCCCATCCCATGATGATGTATTCATCCGGAGAAAGACCATCCAACTCTTCCAATTTGCGCAGATATCGGATCAATTGGGGATAATCCTGTAAATCCATGTAGACCTCATACATCAGACTCAGGAGGTCCAGCCTTTGGGGACCGAGCTTTTCGGACATGTGCAGATTGCGTATGGCAGTTTGATACTCGCCGATTTCTGCATAACAAAAGCCACGGTAATGATAACTATTGGCCAAAAAAATATCCTCAGCGATGGCTTTGTCAAAATCAGAGAGTGCCGACTGAAAGGCATTGCGTTGCATATGGGCAATGCCCCGATAATAATAAAGGGCACTGTGCACCTGCCGGTGGTCCAATTTTTCCAATTGATTCAAATATTGGATTCCCTCTTCATATGCTTCCAGATGAGTTGCCGCGACACCCCTTAACCATAAAGCTTGTTCGTGATATGGATTGACTCCCAGAATCCGGTCTGATAATTCAATGACCTGATCATATCGTTCCGCATTCATGGCTTTCTCAGCCTTGGCGGTCAATTGACGTTGGTTCTTGCTATCAGATGAAAAAAGAGCCATGTAGGAAGAAATATTTTTTTCGATAAAAGTATTGGAAAAGATACGGAAAAGTCGGAGTTTCATGTTGCGAGGTAACATGGGTTACCGGCAACAGGAACGGAAAGCTGGCGGAATAGACCAAAAGCCTGGCCTGTTGACTATGTTTCACTTAAAGAAAGGAGGTATCACAATGACTAGTTCCAGTTATCAATCGATCAATTTCATCACCCTTAACGCCTCTCAGAGGTAACTGATCATCTGTGATGAACACCTTTGTTGGCTTTAGGTGATTGCCACCCGGCATACTGAAATTGAAGTTTAACACAAGGAATATATCCAGCGTCGTAGCGGACGCTGGATTTTTTATTTTCTCTTTTGCGCAAATAGCCAGTCATACAGATAAGGTGCCTCACTGAAGGCCGGATCCCAACTGTTGTGCCCCACGCCAGGGAATTCGGTGTAAATCGGTTGTCCACCTGCCTTACCTAATGCCTTTACCATATTGCGAGACATTTCGACCGGGACGACATTGTCTGCGGTTCCATGAAAGACCCAGATTGGGAGATGGGCAAACTGCCCAGCCGTTTCTGGATTACCCCCTCCACAGATTGGGATCGCTGCGGCAAACAGATCCGGGCGACGGGACAGCAATTCCCAACTCCCAAATGCGCCCATAGACAGCCCACACAAATACACCCGTTCAGGATCAATCGGCAAAGCCTCTATGCGATCCTCAATTAGGCCAATCAACATACGCTGCTCGGCACTGATTTTCTTTTTGGGGAGAAAAACACCTTGCCTTCGGTCAAACTTTCCCGCTGACCAGTATATGCCCTGCGGACATTGAGGTGCGATCACGAATGATGGATAGCGGCCTTGCAAAGCCGAATCAACCAGACGGTGGGTAACATGTTTCAGTTGCGATAGATTGTCATTGCCCCGTTCGCCTGCTCCATGCAGGAAAATGACCAGTGGGTAAGCTTTCCCTTCCTCAACATTGGGCGGAACAAATTGGCGGTATAAGAGGTTTTTATCTTTACTTCCTTCATATTTTTCCGAGCTGAACCCTTGCGTTTCCTGTGCCCAAAGTGGGAAAGTGATGCTCAGGAAAAGAAGGAAGAAAACGAAGCGAAAAAGAGATTTCATGTGGATTGGGATTGTTTGGGAAAAATAATTTGGATAAAAACACTGACTTCGCCCTCCTGATACACATTCTTTTCCGTATATATGACAGGAATCTTTGCGGCCGGGCTTGAAAAATGCTGTGTAGGGCGCGAAATTTGTGATAACTTTGCAGGCTGCATATGAAACATATTCGAAACTTCTGCATCATTGCCCATATCGACCACGGTAAAAGTACTCTGGCCGACCGCATGCTCGAAAGTACCCAAACCCTGAGTGATCGTCAAATGACGAATCAGGTCTTGGACAGCATGGATTTGGAACGAGAGAAAGGCATTACCATTAAGAGTCATGCCATTCAGATGTACCACAAGAAAGATGGGCAGGAGTTCACCCTTAATTTGATTGATACACCGGGACACGTAGACTTCTCATACGAAGTCTCACGGGCTATTTCTTCCTGTGAAGGTGCCCTGCTTGTCGTGGATGCTGCCCAGGGAATCGAGGCACAAACCATTTCCAATTTATATCTCGCACTTGAGCACGATTTGGAAATTATCCCTGTCCTCAACAAAATTGACCTGCCCAGTGCCCGTATCGAAGAGGTAAGCGAAGAAATCATCGATTTGATTGGGTGTGATGAAGATGACATCATTCATGCCAGCGCCAAAAATGGCATCGGCATCACCAATATCTTGGATCGCATCGTCGATTTGGTACCTCCCCCTACCGGAAAGCCGGAAGCCCCGCTGAAAGCACTGGTATTCGACTCTGTCTTCAACGCCTATCGTGGTACCATTGTATACTTCCGCATTTTTGATGGAACCATCAACAAAGGAGACACCATTCAGTTCATGGCCACTGGAGCTGAGTATGAAGTGTCTGAAGTAGGGATTCTACAGCTACAACAACAGCCGGTGCCCAGCATCGAAACCGGGAGTGTTGGGTATCTGGTAGCCGGAATCAAACAGGTTCAGGAAGTAAAAGTGGGCGACACTGTTACGTTGAAAAGCAATCCTTCCGAATCCGCGGTGAAAGGCTTCCAGGAAGTGAAGCCCATGGTCTTCGCCGGTATCTATCCAGTAGATACAGAAGATTTTGAGCCATTACGTGATTCTTTGGAGAAACTACAGCTCAATGATGCTTCATTGGTCTATCAGCCAGAGACCTCCGCTGCACTTGGGTATGGCTTCCGGGCGGGCTTTCTGGGTATGCTCCACATGGAAATCATCCAGGAGCGTCTGGAACGCGAATTCAACATGACCGTGATTACCACGGTGCCAAATGTTGGCTTTAAGTCGGTCCTGACCGATGGAGAAGTTGTACCCATCAACAGCCCTTCAGATCTGCCACCGGCAACCCGGATCAAAGAGCTGCAAGAGCCGTTCATTAAAGCCCAGATCATCACCAAAACCGATTTCATCGGAAAAGTGATGGAATTGTGCATTGACAAACGTGGCCGATTCATCAACCAGGTATACCTCACCACCGATCGGGTCGAGATTGCATTTGAGTTACCTCTGGCGGAGGTTGTATTTGACTTTTTTGACAAACTCAAAACCCTTTCCCGCGGCTATGCCTCCTTTGACTATGAATTGATGGGCTTTATGCCATCCAAACTTGTCAAACTGGATATCATGCTCAATGGTGATCCGGTGGATGCACTCAGCGCCTTGATTCACCGTGATAAAGCCTATGACTGGGGGAAAAAGATTTGTCAGAAACTCAAAGAGTTGATCCCCCGTCAGCAGTATGAAGTAGCCATCCAGGCTGCGATTGGCTCTAAAGTCATCGCCCGTGAAACGGTCAAAGCCATGCGGAAAGATGTTACTGCCAAGTGTTATGGTGGTGATATCACCCGGAAACGCAAGCTGCTTGAAAAACAGAAAGCCGGTAAAAAACGCATGCGCCAGGTCGGGTCTGTGGAGGTGCCACAAAGTGCCTTTCATGCAGTCCTGAAGCTTGACTGATTCAACACACAAAGTTTTGTAATTGTCTCGCCAAACTGTGTATCTCGTCTGAAAGCGGGCGGTCTTGCATGAGTGGGGGAAAATACCTTCTGATACCGCTCTGCCACCTTTTCGTCTGACTGGAAAAGCGTCGTTTGGGCTGTCGTTCTATGCGAATGTCCACCGCTTCGCACAACATCATGGCTTCAATGGCGAGAATCTGAAACAGATGTTCCATACATTCGTGGCCCCGCCAGGCGGCGAGTGTCCCCATACTCACCATATCCTGATTGTTGAGATTGGTCGGGATAGATTGTATAGCCAGTGGAATGGCCAGACTGCGCAAACGTGCTGTCAGGGCCGAAGCGGTTACCTGAGCACCCATAAAGCCGCTGTGCAAACCTTGCTTGTTTCTGATCAGATAGGCGGGTAAGCCTTCGTTTAGGGTCGGATCGCAGATTCGGGCAATCCGACGCTCGGCGTAGACCGCCAAAAAACAGACTGCCTGACTCAATTGATCTGCTGCAAAGGCAAGCTGTTGGCCGTTAAAATTCCCGCCATGTAGAATCTGATCCTGCTCAGGAAACAGGCTTGGGTTGTCACTGGCGCTGTTCATTTCTCGTATGACCACGTGTTCATGTTGGACAGCCTGATCCCAGGCTGCCCCCAGAAGTTGTGGGATACAACGGATAGAATAGGGATCCTGCGGAAGTTGCTTTGCCCGGCCTTTGGCCTTACGGCGATCTGCTGGGAGGATCCATTCGCTGTCTTTGGCCCAGACAAATAATTGCTCTGCCATCAATTGCTGGCCGGGATGTGGTTTGATTTGGGACAGCAAGGGGTGCCATGCATCCAGGAAGGCCGATTCTAACTCCCCAAATACAAAGGCTTGTTGGAGACTCAGATCAATTGCTTGCCGGAGAGCTACTTGGTTCAAGGCAGCAATCGCCGTCATGCAAGCCGTCCCATTTACAAAAGCCAATGCTTCTTTCTCCTGCCAGACAATGGGGGCAATCTGCTGTTTGATAAACCATGTATTTCCCTCAAATATTTCTCCCCGCCATGCAATGCGACCTTCCCCACAAAGGGCGAGTGCAAGATGTGCGAGAGGCGTCAGGTCACCACTGGCCCCAACCGATCCAAGGCTGGGTACGTGTGGGACAATTCCCAGATTGAATAGCTCGATGAGTCGGTTCAAGGTGTCCAGTGAAATACCTGAATGTCCTATGCTGAGTTGATGGAGCCGTAGGGCCCACATGGCCCGAACCTGATCCGCCGCTAATAACGGACCGACACCAGTGGCAAGGTGATACAGCAGATGTAACTGATTGGCGGTTTGTTCCACTGGGGCAATATCGTGGCCAGCCAGTGGCCCAAATCCACTATTGGTTCCATAGACCCAATGTCCTGCTGCAAGCTTTTCCATCAAAAAACTTCGGGCCCTTTTCACCTTTTCTTCCTGAGGTAAGCTAAGACTGAATAAAGTGCCCTGTCTGGCAAATGAGACGAGCTGATCAATGTTGATTGTTGATGCGGAGAGATGGTTCTTCGCGATTGGATTGCTGGGGTACATGTTTGGAGGGAAGCTTAGGAATATAGGCCTGAGGCAATAGAAGTGATCCAATCAGTTTCCTTGCCCAGATCATTTTTGGGTACCTTACTGCTCAAGGTGAGACTGCGGGGCCGTTCGGGCGGACTTAACTCATTTTCTATCCACTGAAACAGCTCTTGGCGGAGAACAGGCCAATCTGCTTCTGGCACATTGGGATTGGGGATCACCCAGCATTTCAGGCGGACGCCTTCTGATGGATGCATCTTCCGGACCCAACAGGCTTGCACGCTGGGAAGCGCAGCCATTCGTTCTGCGATTTGTTTGGGGAAGACATTTATCCCACCGACCTGCACGGCCTGATCTTTCCTTTCACCTAAGACAAATCGATCTGCTGCCTGCCAGAAGAGATGATCCTTAGGCGAAAACAGATGCGCCCCATTTTCTCCGCTCCGAATAAGATGCCCTCCCTTATGTGTCCAGTAAGGAAGAAGCTGAAAGAAGGATTGTGGCGCTCTGCGATATCCAATGCCGCCGACTTCGGAGCAGCCATAGATTGAATAGATGGTACAGCCCTGATCCGTCCAATGGGTCGCCAATTCCTTCTTCAAGGGGGCGGATGAACTGATGAGATGGAGCTCGTGGGGAATTTCTTGCCTTTCCCATTGTCGGTATAGGTCTGGAAAGCCAATTACCCAATCTCCCTTTTTTGCATTGCTCAGAAGACCTGGTAAGCCTGTTTCTCTGGCGTCTATGCAATGTAAATCATGATGCTCTGCTAACAGTATGGAGAACAAAAACCCATAAATATGTTGGGGAGAGACAAAAGACCATATGTCTCCCTGAACATGAAGGATATCTACCCAGCACGAGATTTCTTCTATCAGGTTTGTTTTATGGTGAGGACAAATTTCGGGTACTCCGGTACTGCCAGACGTGAAAAAACTGATGGGACGATCCCATTCATTGGCTGCTTGCCAGATACAATCAATCCATTCTTCTGCCCGGCGATATTGCAGTAAATAATATTGTGTACTTGGATCGATGAGGTGAAAGACGCTATGGAAATGTCCTGCCAACTCAAAAATATCGAGCGAGTCCAGACCTAGATCTGCTTTTAGATCGCCCTTGCATATTTCTGATGGGAGACTGGCTGGGGGGCAAAGCTTCCGTAATTGCTCCGTCCAAAGCGTTTCAATGGCATTTTTTCCTAAAAAAGGACGCTTCATTTCGGTAGACAGATGGTAAAGATGGCTCCCTGTTTGGATGAATCTACTGAAATCTCACCCTCATGGGCTTCGATGATCTGCTTGACAATTGCCAATCCCAGACCGGTACCGTTCTCTTTTCCTTTGGTGACAAATGGTTCAAAAAGAGTGGGTTGGATGTTTGCTGGAATACCTGGCCCATTGTCCTGGATGGTCAAAACCACCTGATTCGCTTCCTGATGTCCACTGAGGGTGACCAATGGATCATCCACTGCATGACTCTCCATGGCTTCCATTGCATTGTTGATGAGATTGACCATAACCCGTTTCAGTTTTTTGGGGTCTCCCATGGCGATCAATTCCTTTTCAGAAGTTTTGACTTCGAGACGGACCGCGGTTTCTGCGCTCTTTTTGCGGACTTCACTGGCAATCTCTTCCAGGTATTCCGTTAGTGGAATCGGTTCTTTGGTGAGGCTTGCATTCCTAACAAAATCCCTGACATCGTAGATAATATCCATTGCGTGCTGGGTAGACTCCTCGATCATTTCGGCCAATTCTGATATTTCTTCTGCGTCCTCAGGATCACTTTGGATCAATTCTGTGATGGTCTGAATCTGGGCAATTGGCGTTTTGATGTCGTGCATCACCATCGAGATTGCCTGCCCGATTGCAGACAGCTTTTCCTTCTGAACCAGGGATTCATTCAGTTCCGCATTTTTGATGGCCCGGATAGCATTCTCCATGAAGAGATTGAGCAGATAGGATTTCTCCTGATTGAACCAGTTTTTGCGTGTGGGGATGGCCAGGATAAAATAATTCCCCATCGGACAAGTAAGAACGCCCTCAATCAGGCCAATTTTATCGCTTTGTTCTGGAGTAATCAGGGTGAAAAAACGTTCAACATTGATCCTTTCCGCCCCAAAACCAGTGGTGGCAATTTCTTCAAATTTTCCAGCATCATCTCTTTTCCCCAGAACGGCATATTCAGTGCCAACATAGTCTGAAATCTGATGGAGAATGTTGATCAGCAAACTGCGTAATTGAGAGTTTCCCAGACCGATCTGCCCGATGATTTCCAGTAGGCGCTCCAGACTGGTCATCCGGTACCAGTCGTGGACACCTTTGGATGCCAACTGTATGATTTCCTCATGCACAAAGGGTTTACTTAGATAGCCAACATCGCCACCAGCCTGCTGTACGATTTCCTCAATCGAGCGATCTGTAAAAGCCGTAACAAAGAATATTTGTGCTTTGGGATC